>CAZAGP010000209.1:0-9151 GCA_964484575.1 uncultured Candidatus Bathyarchaeia archaeon
AACTTCACGGTGGGCGGAGGCGCTTCGGGAAGTTTCCGGCCGCTTAGAAGAGATGCCTGGCGAGGAAGGTTACCCCGCCTACTTGGCCTCGAGGCTAGCGGAGATCTACGAACGCGCTGGACGCGTGAAAGTAATCGGATCCGAACCTAACAAGTTAGGATCAGTCTCGGTTGTTGGCGCAGTATCACCTTCGGGCGGAGACTTTTCGGAGCCGGTCACGCAGAACACCTTGAGGATTGTTAAGGTGTTCTGGGCGCTTAGTAAGGCACTGGCTGAAAGGAGGCATTTCCCTGCAATTGACTGGTTGACCAGCTACTCGCTCTACTTGGATTCGCTGGAAAATTGGTACAGTACTCAGATTAATCGGGATTGGTCAAACCTGAGGAAGGAAGCGATGGCTCTCCTGCAACGAGATGAAGAACTCCGCGAAATAGTGATGCTCGTTGGACCTGACGCGCTCTCTGAGAGTCAACGCGTCGTCTTGGAGGCGGCGCGAATGATCAAAGAAGATTTTCTCATACAGAGCGCCCTCCACCCGGTGGATAGCTACTGCTCGCCCATGAAGACGTTCAAGTTGATGTCGCTCATCCTAAGTTTCTATGACAAGATGAAGAAGAATGTTGAGTCAGGAATTTCGCTTCAACGAGCCTTAGAGGTGCCCGCGAAGCAGGAGATCGCTCGCGCTAAGATCCATCCGTCGGAAACGTTCGAACCGTACGCGCAGGAATTAGAATCAAAGATGGAGCAACAATTCAACGAACTCTCGAAAGAAGTCGTCGAGGTAGCTAAGTAAGGCGGCATGAGCTATGACGGTAACCATTCGAGAATATTCAACAATCGACCAAATCTCAGGTCCCCTACTCTTCGTTAAAAGTGTCAAGGGAGTTGGATTCGGGGAACTAGTGCGCATCAGGACCCCAACCGGTGAAGAAAGGCGAGGACAGGTCTTGGAAGTTCGAACTGACCTCGCAGTCGTGCAAGTCTTCGAAGGCACGTCCGGTTTAGACACGTCCTCGACGACCGTACGATTCCTGGGTGAAACAGTCCGCCTGCCAGTATCAAGCGATCTTCTTGGTAGAATACTGGACGGTAGCGGTAACCCTATCGACGGGGGACCCCGAATCATCCCTGAAGATTATGCTGACGTCCACGGAGCACCCATCAATCCGTACTCGCGAACGTACCCTAGGGAATTCATTCAGACGGGCATCTCAGCCATCGACGGGATGAATACACTAGTGAGGGGTCAGAAGCTCCCAATCTTCTCAGGAGCCGGGCTACCCCACAACCGCGTCGCAGCTCAGATAGCAAGACAGGCCAGAGTCAGAGGAACGGGTGAACCGTTCTCAACAGTCTTCGCCGCGATCGGAATAACCGCAGACGAGGCCAGATTCTTCCGAGAAGATTTCGAAAAGCAAGGTGCCTTCGAGCACGTGACAATGTTCATCAACCTGGCGGATGACCCTGCAATTGAACGAATACTAACTCCGCGAATGGCACTGACTGCGGCCGAGTATTTCGCGTTCAAGTTAGATATGCACGTCCTAGTAATCCTCACCGACATGACGAACTATGCTGAGGCGTTGCGAGAGATTTCCGCCGCCAGAGAAGAGGTGCCCGGAAGACGCGGATACCCAGGGTACTTGTACACTGACCTCGCATCAATCTACGAGCGGGCAGGTCGAATTCACAACGCGAAAGGATCCATCACGCAGGTCCCAATCCTAACGATGCCACATGACGATATCACGCACCCGATTCCAAACTTGACCGGATACATCACTGAAGGACAGCTCATCGTTGATCGAGGGCTTCACCGGAAAGGAATCTCTCCTCCCATCGACGTCTCACCATCATTATCACGACTAATGAGAGAAGGTATAGGTAAGGAGAGGACGAGGCAGGACCACAGAGAAGTCTCCGACCAGCTGTACTATGCTTACGCCGAGGGCAGAGCCTTCAGAGACCTTGTAGCAGTCGTCGGGGAGGAGGCCCTCTCGTCAAGAGACAAATTGTACCTGAAGTTCGCTGACGAGTTCGAACGGAGATTCATCAGTCAAGGAGAATACGAGAATAGGGAGATTGAGAGAACCCTCGACATTGGCTGGGACCTACTTGCAGCACTGCCTGAAAGCGAACTCAAACGGATTGACCCTGCAACCATCAAGCAATTCCACCCAAGCCACAGAACCGGACCGTAGGCACAATGCCTGAACTAATAGCGGGAATTCACCCAACTCGAATGGAACTCCTAACTCTCCGTAAGAGGCGGAAGATCGCGGAGAGAGGACGCGACCTACTGAGAGAAAAACTGGACGCGTTGATGATCGAGTTCTTCCAGTTCGTAAGGGAGATAGAGAACCTGCGAAGCAAAGCACAAGTACAATTGGCCAAAGCCTACGAAAATTTCGTTGAAGCACAAATGGCAATGGGCTACATGAAGCTGCAGCAAACGTCAGTCGGGGTGGAGGACAGATTCTCCATTGACCCAAAGAGCCGTAACGTGATCGGCGTAATAGTTCCCTACCTCCATGTGGAAGTTAAGCCGCTTGACGGGTTCCCGTACAATCCCTACGACACGTCAATCAAACTTGATGTGGCCACGATTAGCATGGCCGAAGCGATCAAGCTGGTTGCTGAGCTCTCAAGCGCGGAAGCCGCCCTCATGAGACTCGCGCAGGCAATAGCGGCAACGAAGCGGCGTGTAAACTCCCTCGAGTACATTGTGATTCCTCGAATGGTTGGAACCATACGGTACATTGAGATGCATCTTGAGGAAGCAGAACGCGAGGACTTCTTCCGTCTGAAGCGCATAAAGGGCAGAATGGCTAAAGCTGAAACAGCCCTTTAACTAGTCGGCTGCTGACCTTTCAGAATGAGAATCGCGCGGGCGAGGTCTCCGCCAGCATCAGTTAATGCCTTACGGGACTCATCAACAGATTTCCCCGTCTGTTGAGCAACTAATTGTACGTCTGCTTCTGGAGGTGCAGAGCTTGTAATAGGCACCGCCTGAGGTTGAGATTCTGACACTTCTCCTCCCGCTATCTGATACATCGCTTGGCCCTGAACAGTTACCATTGTAACGCTAGGAGTGTCTATTACAATATTTTTCGTCGGAGTCCGAATAATTACTTGAGTGACGTCGGGAAGTTCATCCATTTTGACTCCCATCTTCGCCATCATCCTAGCCGTGTCTCGGCCGCCGCGGGTTCCACGCGCTGCTTTCAACGCTTTGTACGCCATGTTGCTTCAACATGAAAGCTGCATATTGCCGAATAAGAATTTCGGCAAACCTTACCAAGCTTAGTTGGGGCATCGTACAGTACGAAGACGGCTTCGCTGTCGAGAGATGCCTTATCCCAAGGACCCTACAGTTTTCTCCACTTCACTGAGGATCTCGCACGATTTCACAAGTTCCTTCATCCTGTTATGATCCTCATAAAGTGGACGATCAACGTCAAGATACTTGACATGTTTACGAATAGCGTCGTGAGCAACTTGGGTTCCCTTCCCGAATTCATATGGCGCTTCAGACCTCTTACGCAGGTCCAGGGCTTGAGCGGCTGCCATGAATTCAATTCCCAGAATACCGTAAGCGTTGTCGAGGATTTGGAAATTCTTGAGAGCAGTGTTCATGCCCATGGAGACAAAGTCTTCCTGATCAGCTGCAGCTGGAATCGACTGGATAGATGCGGGCATGCTGAGGATACGTTGCTCCACGATCTGCATGTCAGCGGTGTATTGACTCAACATTAGCCCCGAGAACATTCCGGCTCCGTTTATCAAGAAGGGTGGGAGCCCTACGCTGAGGGCGGGGTTGTTCAAGCGGTTCATGCGGCGTTCAGAAAGCACGCTCACCATTGTGACTGCGACACCAACCATATCCATGGCTAAGGAGACGGGGGAACCTTGGAAGTTTGCGCCCGAGAGCACTCGGTTCTCGTCTGGAATGAAGATCGGATTGTCTGCAACGCCGTTCAGCTCGGTCTCAACTTGTTTTCGGGCATATGCTAGTGCATCGTGTGCTGCTCCAATAACCTGGGGTGTGGAACGCATTGAGTATGCGTCCTGCACCTTCACTTTCAGGCGGCCTTCGGAAAGGTCACCAGCAGCCGCGACTTTGCGGATTGATCTCGCGCTCCGAACACCACCCTGGAAGCCCCGCGACTCGAGGATTAGGTGATGGTAGGGTGAGAAGTTTGCTTTCAGTGCCTCCAGCGACATGACGCAGGCTATCTCAGCCTGCTTCAGCCAGTTGTTAGTGTCGTATATCATCAGTGCGGACATGGCTGTAAGCACGTTTGAGCCGTTAATGGCTGCCAGACCGTCGCGCGCTTTAAGGCCGGGAATCGGGATTCCCGCCCGCTCCATCGCCACTTGCCCCTCCAGAAACTCGCCCTGATAGAAAGCATGCCCCTGACCCATGAGAAGTAGAGCGATCTGAGCCATTGGCGCCAAGTCACCGCATGCGCCTACTGATCCCTTAATGCACGCGTAAGGCGTCACACCTTTGTTTAGCATGTCAATGAAAGTTTGAGTGATTGACAGACGGCAAGCGGAATTTCCGTGCGCGTGCACGTTGACACGGGAGAGGATGGCGCCCCGAACCCAATCAACGGGCATAGGTTCCCCTAGGCCCGCAGCATGATTGTAAATAAGATACTTCTGAAAGTCTTGTATTTGCTCGTCGTTGAGCACTACCTCCGACAGTTCGCCTATCCCGGTGTTGACGCCGTACATGATCTCGTGGGCTTGAATCTTCTTCTCAAGAAGGTCGCGACAGGTATTGATTCGCTTAACCGCATCAGGATGCAGTTCCACTTTTTCGCCGTGTCGTGCGACGCGTACTACGTCTTCAACCGTTAACCCTGAACCGCTTATCAGAAGGGCCATAATATGTCTCTCTTCAATAACTCCTCAATTTCTTATGAACATTCGGAATAAGCCTTTACGCTAACTATAACCAATTGGTGCGATAGGATTCTGCTTTAAGTTGAGCTTTGAATCTCGTCCGTTCCTCTCCTGACCCTTACGGCTACGCCGCGCTTGAAGAATTTCATATCATTTCCACTCAGAAGAGCCGATCCGACCCCTAACAAGTCTCCTGACTTATTCACTACAATCACCTCATCTGACGGGCAAATGGAGGCCGCAGCTCGGATTATATGCTTCGCGAACACGTCACCGCCCTTCCTTATGAACTCACCAACCTCGTTCTGGACCATTACGATGTTTGGTGCATTCCGCAGGTTATCCAGTAGAATCTTCGCCCCGTGCAACGTCAAGGCCAAGTAACCGTCCGTCGGTCTCAAAGTCGCTATGAGATTTGCACCACGATAAATGTGACGAATCCTTCCAGTCTTTCTGGAACATGCTATTCTACTCTTGCGATTGAAGAGTACAGATCCTACTCCTGGCCCAAACTGGTAATTCGCGACGCCAACCACCTTGCGTAATTGGACTGGCGTCGCGCGACTTGACATCCCTATCAGGAATAAACATATTCAAGAAACCAATTTAAGCTTCCAGCCTCGCACACGATAGTGATCGTATTGAACTGCGATATTTGCGGTCGCGACATAGGAGGGCAAGCCTTCAAGATTGAAGTTGAAGGAGCTAAGATGCTTGTCTGCCACGTTTGTCAGAAGCTTGGAAAACCTTACGAGGAAGCTGAGCGGAGCGCCCCACCATTACAACCTCAACATCAAACTCGCAGCCTACCTATCGCTCACCTTCCAGCTCCCCCTAGCAAGAAGAAATTCGAGTTGTCTAAAGATCTGGACGAGGTCGAACTCGTTGAAGACGTGGGGGAAAGAGTTCGAAAGTCTCGGGCCAAGCTAGGCTTATCGCAGGAAGATCTCGCTAAGCGCGTGAAAGAGAAACTCTCAGTCATTCAAAAGATTGAGACAGGAAAGATGACTCCGGACATTAGGCTTTGTCGTGAGCTTGAGCATGAACTGAAGGTGAAACTACTTGCTCAACGCACTGAAACCGCTGAGATCGAAAGCGCCCCCAAAGGTCCTCCCCCGTCAGAAGTTACTTTAGGCGACATAATCAAAATCAAGGATAAAACGAAAACCGTCGACCAGAACTAGACCGTTCCGACAACACTCTTACCACGCTCATTGGGTAGAATCCTTTTTCTAGCTCCAGGAAATTCCTCCCGCATTTGATGATTGAAGAGCCAATCCAGAAAGATTCCCAAGGCACTCACTTCACTAATAGGCTGGTTAGTTACAGCGACATTCCAATCTGCCAACTGAAAAACCTCCCCCGGCATCTTCTCCGCTCCCACAATCACCATCTTGTCGAAGCTGGCACGCCTAATCTCTTCGATCAAGTTCGGTAAAGGAACACCATAAGCCGTGAGATGAACGACCTTACCACCCGATTTCTTCCAGTTGATAATTGTGGATCTCCAAGGAACGCCTGTCTCAACTGTGAAGTTACCTCCAAACTCCTCCACAACCTTCATCACCGTATCAGCTAATTGACTATCATGAGTATCAGAGACGTACACCCCGTTCGCCCCAAGCGCCCTAGCCGTCAAACACACATGTGTCGTTATCCGTTCATCCCTAGGAATCCGGTGACCCATTCGCAGAATCATAACGCGCGTTCGCGAATTACCTAACAAAGAGATCGGCTTAGCGAGTTTTAACGATTAGCACGATTCCAGCCAGAAAGATCAACGTGCCTATTGCTTCCATAATTCCCACCTTGAAATAGGTCGCGGGGGGAGTGCCCCCTTGCGTTACGAACAATGAGCCTGAAATGTCAAGCATCGAGCCGGCGAAGAAAAGGAGAAAACCTAGAGTGGCTAACGTCTCTTTCATCTTTCGCGGCCCGCGCAAGCTTCCTCAAGCTTTGTATAAATAAGTTGCTTACTTAGGAAAAACCGGATGGGTCCTGCGAAGGATTAATGAGAAGAGGGAATAATTACACCATAAACCTCGATGATTAGTGATGTCAGTCTTAGATGAGGAATTAATCAAGGTCGCAAATCTCTTCGGAGGAGAAGAGGCGGTCACGGTTGTGAAAAGCCTCAAGAAGCTCGGTGAAGGAACTGATGAAACAATTACGAATGATTGCGGAACCGCCGTGAGATTGAACAATGTCCGAAAGGTCCTGTACAAACTATACGACCACGGCTTAGTCTCGTGCACTCGAGTACGCGATGAGAAGACAGGCTGGTTCATCTTCTACTGGAAACTGCAACCTGACCAATTGGACGCGTTCATTCGAAGCAGAAAGAGACGTGCGTTGGACAAGGTGAAAGAGAGACTGGAGTATGAGCGAGGACATACCTTCTTCGGATGTAAAACAGATAGCGACGTCCGGGTCACCTTCGAGGAGGCCATGGAGTCTTCATTCAAATGCGGGAAGTGCGGTAATCAGCTTGAGAGCATAGAGAACGCGGAGGAAATTGAAGTTCTAGAGTTAAGAACCCAGAGGCTGGAAGCTGAGCTTAGCAGATAGACTCAGCATGAAAATAGTAATACTCCAACGTAGAGGCATCGTAGACGAGGGAGACTTCAAGAAACAGCTCGATACTGCAGTCCGCGAAATGACCGGCGACCTCTCAGCCACGGCAACCTTCTCCTCCTTCACGAATCAAGGTTGGGCCATGCTCTCAGTTGAGGGTGAGGATGCTGAGGTTCTGGTTGAACTTCTCAGCAGGAGATTCGGCTTAGCAGAGGTAGAGGCCTCGAAGGTTGAAGTTCACGGAAACTACCGAGGAGTGGTTAAGAACGTATCAACTTCAGGAATAGTTGTCGACGTCGGGATAGAACGGCCGAAGCCAACATTCATCAACATCAAACTAACCTCACTACAGGCTCAACTTGCTGACGGACGGAAGACCTCGTGCAGGAGAATCGCAGAATGCTACTGCATTACCCCTGAGACACCGGTCTCGGTGCGAGTAACTCTCATTTCACAAGACGGGATTGAAGGTTGGCTGTCAGACTCGCAGATAGATCGCTTCTACCGTTGGATGAGCAGCGGATTGGAGCGTATTCAAGCGTTCAGCTGCCTTCCGAATCAACTTGAGTTCGCTATACGCAAAGCGCAACTGGAAAGAGACATAGCTGGAGTAGAACAGCTCAGCCTCACCGTTCAATCAACCCTATGCAAGTTCGGAACAAACGCGGTAGGTCTGATCCCGCGGTTAGGCTCGGTCCTGAGGAAAAGTGAACTGCAACCGTTCATTCCGAAGCGGATACAAGGGGAATGCCGAGCGTGGTTGATCAATGACGTGTAATGAATGGAGGTTCTTGGACGTTAGTTATGACACGGTCTACAGAAACCTAGCATTGGAGGAAGCTTTAATCTCCTCCGAGCACGCGGCAGCAGAAATCCCGAAAGTTCGCGTTTGGTTCAACCCAGCAGCCGTCGTGGTAGGCCGCTTTCAGGACGTCCATTTGGAGGCAGACCTGGCATTCTGTACGCGAAGGAACATTGCGATTGCCCGAAGGTTCACTGGAGGAGGAACCGTCTACCAAGATGAAGGAAGCCTGAATCTTACAATCGTAACGAAGGAACCCGTCATCGACCTACAGAAGATTCAGCATCGCAACATCGCAGTCATGAAGGAGACTCTCCTGCGAATGGGTGTCGAGACCGACGTAGCCGACTCGAATTCGATAACTGTGATGAGTAGGAAAATCTCAGGAGCCTCGTTAGCAGTGAAACATAACCTTGTCCTCTGGCACGCATCACTTCTAGTCTCAACAGACTTGGAGGTCATAACCCAAGTTCTGTCCCCCAGCCGAAAACGGTTTACTACGAATCGAGTACGAAGCAGATGGCAACCTGTCACAAACTTGCGGACAGCATTATCTCAGCACGTCGAAACCCTGAAAGTTAAGGAACAAGTTCTGAACTCAATCGAACACATCTTCAAAGTTCAATTGAGAAAATGCCAGCTTTCACCAAGTGAACGGAGCAGAAGCAATGAGCTGTATGATTTGAAATATGCAACTGCGGAATGGAATAATGAGGGAATCGTGAAGTAAAGAAAGAGGAACTCACAAGACTATTGCAGCGTGAGTCCGCTCAACACCCTTTACAGGCTGTATCTTACGAATCACCAGTTCTGAAAGAGAGTTCATGTCCGGAAGCTCCAGGTACACAATCACGTCATACACGC
>CAZAGP010000210.1:0-3125 GCA_964484575.1 uncultured Candidatus Bathyarchaeia archaeon
AGCAAGGAGACCTCTGTACCGGCAACCGTGTCATCGGTTTTCATGATTGTTTACATCGTCTGGCTGGAATTCAAGAGGAGGTAACTCAGCGAGTCATGTTTTAGATTTTCAGATCCTATTCCTGAACCACCTAAGAATGAGTTGTGCGGCGAGATTTCAAAATCGCGATACAAACGTTAATGAGGGGCTTCAATCGTGAGATGATCTGGGAGTTGATGATTACCGAAAATAAACAAAAAAGGCAAGACCATATCTGCCCTGCCTTGGTTTCAGAAAATGGAAAACTATGAACCTATTTTTTCCCTTCCAAAAATCAAGATAATTCTCTCTGTAGTGTTTGCCACCCTCAAAGCCCAATCTTTCCCGATTCTCCGTTTGAGCCAATAATAGAAGGATAGGTTTTTGTTAATGAGGAAGTTCCTCATTCATATCTCCGCTGAATAACGAATATCGATTACTTTCTAACATCCTGAGACAAAAACCTAAAAAAAATAACGCACACCATTTTTGTTTCTACTCTATGCAAAGAAATTTGAGCAGGAATTTACGCTTTCAGTTTCCTCCTGAGTCAGACGAGGCTAAGTAAGCCGGTCACAGCCAAGAGTGCTATTAATTCAAAAAATCGGTTTTTTGTCAAGCGAAAAATAGATTTCTGAAAATTACCTTTTTAGTGAGTCTTGGGAGAGATATTGGTATAGGTTAAGGCAAACGTTATTGATTTGCGATTGAAATATCGGACAATGGAACAAAATTGGACAACTAATGTTTCAGAGAGGAGTCCTCGGAAACTGGGTTGCAGGCTTCACCTACAAGTCTGCGGGATATGATGGTAATTGCGGTCAACGATTATGAATTGAAATCTGCATAAAAAAGGCAGGACCATCTCTGATCCTGCCTATCTTCTATCCTCCTATTTGTCATGAGTCGCTATCCTAAGCTTAGCTATTGTTCTACATTGGCCGGTTTAGAAGAAGAAGAATTCTTCGATCAAACCTTTAGCAGGAGCTGGAATTGGTAGCGTAGCTACTTCATTTTCTACACCAACTTTAGTATATGAATCAGTTGCCATACTAATATTGGTGGAAGTTGCAGTCGCGTCAAGGATATTGTACGTGGGTTGACCAGAAACATCAGACCAAGGTTTCCACGTAGGTAGACCACTGCTATTAGGATTACCAGTAGCTGCAAAGTTTCCTAGATAAGACATCATAGTTTTCTGCAGTGCTACTCTTCCTCCATAGTTACTTGAGTTAAACAAACTCAAGCTTGGATTATAAGCACCCAAGTTGTAAACGTCGACATCCCAGCCAAAATAAAATGGGATATCTGTAGCATGACCAGCACCATAAAGAAAAGCAGCATCTTTCGCTAGATCTAAACCGTTACCAGGATCACTTAGTCCACCCCACCTAAACTGGTAAGCATAAACATTACCTGGTTGTTGACTAGCCATTGAAGTTGCAAGCTGATCAACTCCCACAGCTTTCCATTCAAGTGAATCATATTGTCCACAAAGCTGGAAGAGACCCGAAGGTAGAGTTGGTGTCCAAATATTCTCAAACGTCGCTTGACTTGGAGCAAACAGAAAAGACAAAGCGTTAGTCCATTGGGGAACAAGTAGCACCAAGAAGGGTTTTGATTCGTACTCAGTGCCCCCAATGACGATAGGTAATTTGCTATACTTTCCAGCTGAGATCAAATCTGCAAAAGGGCCAGTGATAACTGTACCATCTGCATATGGTGAAACGACTCCTAATGATATAGAACCATTGACCATCAGCGTCTCCTCAATCGCATCAGCACTCGCACCTCTCAGAAGTGCTGCAATTTGAGCGTCTGTTTTAGTAGGAGATGGCGTACTAGCAAGTGGTGTACCAGGGGGTATGATCCCAAGAAGAGTCTCAGCGATGTTATAAGCTAAAGTTTTTGAAGGTGCGATCACTCCACCACCAGCGCTCATAGGAAAAGCTTTCTGGAAAGTACCTTGGGAGAGAGGTGAAGTGAGAAGAGTTAGAGTGTTAAACCCACCAGCAGATTGTCCCCCCACAGTGATGTTATGTGGATCTCCTCCAAAAGATCTGATGTTATCTCGCACCCATTTCACAGCTTTAATTGTATCGAGTGTGCCATAGTTACCCGATAAGTCTTCAGCAGTACCACCAGGGTTAAGAGCTGGAAGGTAGAGCCAGCCAAAGGGGCCAAGTCTATATTGGATCACTACGACGATCATATTCTCTTGGCTTGCTAGAAAGGCCCCATTATAGATAGATGCTTGTCCAAAAACTTCAGCTCCACCATGGATCCAGACAAAAACTGGAAGGTTGTTACCAGCATTTTTAGGACGAAAGATGTTTAAGTAAAGGCAATCTTCAGAACCAATAGGGGTAGTTGTCAGTGGATACCATACTGAAGCCATATTAGGTTGGACAGCAGGACTGAATTTGCTAGTTGACTGTCTGACACCATGCCAAGGATCGGGATCCCGAGGCGCTTTCCACCTTAATGGACCTACTGGAGGTTTGGCATAAGGTACTCCTTCCCAAATCCAACTATTATTGCCAGCATCAGCACCCGCTACTTGGCCATACAATGTGGGAACGGTTGTCTCGGAAGCATTACCAATTGCAGCAATAGCCACCTTTAAGTCTCCAATCAGGGAGGATGAGTCAGCCGCAACGATCCATTTGTCTATCTTGTCCTCAATGTGATAAAGCTTTTTAATGGCCGGGTAATATGCGCCATCTTCAACCTCTTCTATCGTGGCATCAATCATATCCAGAAGTGCCTCGCGATAGATAGGTTTTGTAAAAGCGGAAGCCGGAAGAGCGGTGACATCGTTATTTAATGTAGTTAAGGCATCTATGGGTCCGATAACGTTTACTATAGGACTTACATCGGGAAATGTAGCTACCGTGTTGGTCGGAGATGTAAAGACCAATCCCAGAAACACCAAGAAAATAATACTCAAAGAAATCTTCCGATTAATTCTCTTCATATTTTTCCTCCTCCTTCAAATGAATTGAATTATGAAAAAATTTTTCCACCGAATACTAATTAGTAACCATTACCCCAACGCCTCTGCAATTGATTTGCTGACGACCACCACCCCCTTTCAGCTTTTTGTC
>CAZAGP010000211.1:0-4152 GCA_964484575.1 uncultured Candidatus Bathyarchaeia archaeon
CACCGATTGTGGGCGTCGGAGTTGAGTGCCGTCTATGAACTTCGCGCAGCGGACAGCACGGAGAAGAAAACTCAGATTGAGAAACGGCACGACGCGGATCTACGAAGATTACATGACCTGATCCAAATCTATCAGGACGAATCAGCCGCAATCTCCATCGAAAACATTACTGAAGCGAGCTATCCAATTAGACTCTACCATTTTGAGAAGGCCATAGAGGCGCTGGAGTCAACTCAGGAAAAACAGCAGCGCGAGCTGGAAGAATCATTGCTCCCATCCTCACCGACCGCGGGCATATCTTACGGACTATACGCTACGGAGAACGGAACGGGTGGAGTAATCGCTGTCGAATGCTCAGTGCGCCCAATAATCAACGGCGAAAAACACGTCTCAGTAACCGGAAACTCAACATCAGCAATAATCGGGCAAATGGTTGTTCCTGATGATTCAGTACTACAAAGTGCCCAAAATGCCTCGGAGGCCGTGGCATCATGGCTGTGGAGCGAAAGGCGAATAGACCTAAGTAAGTTACACGTACACTTCCAAATACGAAGCATACTCGAGGGCAGTCCCGGACAAGGAGTATCAGGCCCAAGCGCAGGAGTAGCAATCGCCGCCAGCCTAATCTCCGAACTATCACGACTATCAATATCGCCCTCTGTTGTTGCCACAGGAACGATCGGTGTGAAACTTGATGTTGGTCCGGTTGGAGGATTAGGCGGA
The DNA here is from genome assembly GCA_964484575.1 of uncultured Candidatus Bathyarchaeia archaeon. Classification (GTDB taxonomy): domain Archaea; phylum Thermoproteota; class Bathyarchaeia; order 40CM-2-53-6; family 40CM-2-53-6; genus FEN-987. The sequence goes on from CAZAGP010000211.1 coordinate 724, forward strand.
CACGGATCTCAAACCGGCAAGATCGTTGGGATCCTCAAATCACGCCGTGTCAAGATAACTGATCTGATTCTTCCCACTGCAAATTACAAACTTGCCAGCGATGAGATGCAAATTCTCACGGACGAGGGCGTCCGAGTACACCCAATCACTAGCCTTCGCGAGTGCAGTGAATCGCTATTCGGCGTGAAAGAGAACGTCCTAGTCCAGAAGATAAGTGAACGACTTCGTTCACTCGACGAGAGTAGAACGGCCAGTTGAATCAGAAATCAAATCTCGAACAGGTATTCGACTACGATTGCAATGACGCTCAAAGCCAACGAGACGATGAACGTGGCCTTCATGTCTATGATGAACTGTTTCACTGAATGGAACATTGGCGCAGTATGGAAACCATAAGACATAACCTATCTTGACTTAACGAACAAAATAATCCATGCCCCGTTCATCGGGTTCGAACATGTTCAGTTTTAACCATCCAAAGATTCACGTTAAGTAGATCTCACGCGTTTCATTATGCTAAAGCGAGTTGAAGGACAAGTGTCTGAACATTTCAGAGTCGGTCTCATTCAATTAGCAGCTACTGAATCGAAGAAGGATAACCTTGAACGCGTAGTCTCAACCATTGAAAGCTCAGAGAAATCCGATCTGCTCGTCTTTCCTGAATATTGCATGGGATACGCAAGACACGGCTTAACTCGCCAATACTTGCACGACCTTGCTGAACCGTTAAGTGGTGAGTTCGTAACCGAAGTTGCCAAGTTAAGTGAAGAAAAAAAGTTGGCAATCATACTGCCCATCTTCGAACGGGCTGGCGACGAAGTATTCAACACAGCCGTGATCCTGGACCAAGGTAAAGTCAAAGGTGGTTACCGCAAGATTCACCTTTTTGACGCATTAGGCTACAGAGAATCAGACCTGTTCCGTGCAGGCTCTGATCCAGTCATCTTCAAGCTTCGAAATCTAACAATCGGACTCGTGATCTGCTATGACATAAGATTCCCTGAACTAGTAAAAGAGGAGGTAATGTCAGGAGCCCGAGTCGTGATTGCACCGTCTGCTTGGTTCCGTGGGCCACTTAAGGAGGAGCAGTGGCAGACGCTCCTGATAACGCGTGCTCATGAGAATACTTCCTACTTGGTAGGAGTAGGCAACGCCCACGAGGCGTTCGTGGGTAGGAGCATCGTTGTGGACCCACAGGGCGTCAAAGTCATGGATTTAGGAGTCGGCGACAACATCGGGTACTGTCAAATTGATGATGCTCGAGTAACTGAAGCCAGGGAGAAGCTACCGGTTCTCCAGCAGTCGAAACCTCTCAACCATCGCTGCCAAGTTCTCTAAGCCCGCTGGGTTCTCCGTAATCAACGATCCGTTGAGCCAAAGTCAATCTCACTAGGGCTAGGCTCTAACGTATCTAGTTCCTTTCTAAATTTCACTCGTATCCGACGATAGATTTGCCTCATCAGCTTCTTAAGCAATCTCGAGGCTTCAAAATGACACAGTTGAGTGAGTATTGTCAGGCGCGAAACTTCACACGAACTCAACGAGCATTTCAACGCGCCTGCTCCTATTCTTAGAACGAGCCTCCTCCAAGCCCAGTGTCATCAAGATAGTTTACTCAGTGGGCCTATTGTTCTTCCTCTTGATTGTGATAATCCCCGCCGTTGCGGGCATTGTCGCCCAATTATCCTCATTACCGAATCTGGCTTTGAGCGCAACCGTATTGGCTCGAATGGAGAAAGCGGTATCTTGGTCTTTCATTATCGGCTTGACCGTTTCAAGCCTTGATCTTCTGGCGGGCGTCCCCCTGGCCTGGCTTATCGTCAGAAGAAGAGGGAACTGGGCGACAGTTCTTGATAGTTTAGCCGATATCCCCTTTGTAGTTCCAACGGTCGCGCTGGGATTCTCAATACTCGAGTTCTGGAGTAGTCCAAACGGAATTGCGCAACTCTTCGGCTCTAGCACTCTAGTGCCACCTGGTGTGGTGTTGATCATGCTCCTCCATTTCGCGTTCTCGTTTCCCGTAATCGTGCGAGTTATGGTTGGTGAGTTTCTAAATTACCGTGAAACTTACGAGGTTGCCGCACGAACTCTTGGCGCCTCAAGTTTCACTGCAGTTCGAACAGTCACGTTTCCCATCCTCAGATCTGGTCTACTGGCTGCTTTCCTGTTGGCATTGGCTCGCTCATTATCCGAGACAGGGGCAACTATCGTAGTGGCCGGAATTTTCGAGAACGGGACCGTATTCATTAACAACGCACGTAACGCCGGCCTGTCCTCCGCCGTTGTTATCGCAAGTTCAATTCTGATACTATCATCCCTCGTGGTTTTCGCGATGATCAAAATCGCAGCGCCTAGAGTTAGAGTTGCACCACTGAAAGTCTGGCCCGACTTTGAGCGGAAACTGAGCAAGTCGCCAGTTGTAAAGACCAGAGACATTCTGAGTGTATCTGTGTTCACAGTATTCGTTATTTTGCCCTGTCTATTTATCGCACTACCTGCAATGCTGGCGCTCGGAAGCGGAACAGCTACAGAAGCCATCGCTGGAATTGGACCATGGAAGGCATTCTGGACCAGTATGACGCTTTCATACGTGATAGCCGTGCTGGTTACTGTTGTAAACATCGTAGCAGGCCTACCCGTCGCCATCTTAATTGCTCGCAACCGATTCGGAACGCGACTGACGAAGACCATTGACGCGCTTGTAGATCTGCCAATAATAGTCCCGTCCCTTGCGCTGGGAGTTTCGTTGAGTTACTTCTGGAGTAAAATGGGAGCTTTGCCTGAATTCTGGGTGATCGTATTAGCCCATACGACGATAACCTACAGTTATTTCGTTCGCACGATGACCGCCTCGATTCAAGAAGTTCAACCTGAACTCGAAGACGCTGCCAAGACATTAGGCGCGCAGCCTCTTCGTATATTTAGAAAGATAACCCTCCCACTCACAAAGTACGCTCTTTTATCAGGCGCCATTCTGGTTTTCACTAGGAGTGTCGATGAAACCGGAGCAACGTCCGCCGTTTCCAAAACTTTGCGAACTGCTCCCATTCTGCTAGTCAGCTGGATTAAGGGGACTGTCCAAGTAACCCCCGCGGAACGTGCTTTGGGAGTAGGTTTTCTCGTGGCAACTTCCTTCCTTGCGTTAGTCGTGCTCCGACTTATCGCCATCCGTCAACCTTCTAGGAGAGTTGCATAAGCCATGCCTCAGCTGAGATTTACCAACGTGACCAAGAGGTTTGGTAAAGTTCTAGCCTTGGATAGGATATCGCTTGAGGTCAATGATGGCGACTACCTATGTATTCTTGGCCCTACAGGGAGCGGCAAGACGACGCTCCTCAAAATAATGGCCGGTCTTCAGACACCTGATGATGGCATTATCCAGTTTAACGATAAGCCTATGAACGAAGTTAACGTACAAGATCGAAACGC
>CAZAGP010000212.1:0-5523 GCA_964484575.1 uncultured Candidatus Bathyarchaeia archaeon
CGAGTTTTTTCTTCACCGCGGCTGTGATGGGGACAGTTCCGCCTTCAAGGTTGAAAACAGGCTTCTTGCCGAACGCCGTTTCGAGAGCTGAGGAGGCTGCGCGCGTCCCAAATGAGTACAATTCCGCCGCTTGGACAGGTAACTAAATGGCTCAGATAACTCGAGACCGGATTCCCGAGAGTACCTCACACACCTCTTACGCTAAATATAATGGGAATTCCCAGGATGCAACATGAAGGTAAGGGGTCGCAAACAGATACTACGTTATGGCTTGTATGTGCCCAATTTCGGTAGGTCTGCTGAACCCAACCTACTCTTGGATATGGCGATTGAAGCGGAGAAATTTGGCTGGGACGGATTCTTTCTCTGGGACCACCTGGTGGAATCAGACCTCCGTGTCTCATTACATGATTCCTTCACGTTATTGGCGGCGATAGCCGTGAAGACTAAGCAGATTCGAATCGGGACGACTGTAACACCGCTCCCCCGTCTGAAGCCGTGGAGTGTAGCTCGACAAACAGTTTCGCTCGATCACCTCTCAAACGGGAGGTTAATCCTGGGCGTCGGGTTGGGAGGGAAAGAAAGCTGCGATTATGCCCGTTTCAACGAAGCTGAAGATGAAAAAGTTCTCGCCGAGAAGCTCGATGAGTCGTTAGCAATCATTACAGGGCTTTGGACTGGGAGACGATTCAGTTACAGTGGAAAGCATTACTCGATAGGGAGCAGCGTCTTCATCCCGCCTCCCAAACAGAAACCTAGAATTCCAATCTGGGTCGCAGGCCTCTGGCCGCGTAAGGCACCTTTCAAGCGCGCGGCTAAATGGGATGGAGTAATACCACTAAAGTATCCCGGAAGGCTGATGAACCCTCAAGATCTCAACAAGGTCGTCGAATACATTCAATCAATCCGCGGCGAAAGTGAGAACTTCACTATAGCCAATATTGGTTGGACAACTGGGACTAATCGGAAAAGCAACTCTGAGAAAGTGGGATCATTCACCCGCAAGGGTATGAACTGGTGGTTGGAAAGTCTCTACACTAAAAGGGACTCCCCTGAAAACATGCGAAAACGAATCCGTCTAGGACCTCCTAAAGAATAGGCCTAGTACATGCTGAAAGTTGGATCAACCGTCGATGGATGAAGGATATCTTTCAGCCGCGTTTCGTACTCTTCAGATATGCATTCTCTAAATTCATTCAATGTTCCGCTTAAATTCAGAATACATCTCACGGAAACAGTAAGGTTGAAAGTTTGGCGCAGAGCTCCCTTGGGCGCGTCGCCTACGTGTTAGCAGTTGTCGGAGGTATTCTTATGGTTGTGTTTAGACTTCTAGGATTTCTTGGCTTCTCAGCGTTAGGAATGACGGGGTTTGGGATACCGCGACTCTTCCCTGGATATGAGATTTTGGGTTTGATACTTGGCATAGTGGCGATTGTCATCGCCAAACGCGCAGCCGAACCACTGTGGGCCATCGTCCTGATCATAATTGGGCTCTTTGACCTCCAAGGGATAGGTGCTTTTCTAGTCCTCCTGGGCGGAATTTTCGGCCTGCTCTCCAAGTACGCATAGTTGTAAAATCGCATGGAATGCGAGGCTCAATCATCAACCGGTCGGGGTTGCTCGGTAAGCCTGAATACAGGCCCAAGAACTATCCAGACGAACGAACCACCTGACACTAGACCTCCGATGATGAGCGTAGGAACAATCCCCAAGCTCGAGCTGAAGAGTCCTCCTAGAAGAGCACCAACTGGGATCGTCCCCCAAACGATTGTCCTCATTGTCGCGTTCATTCTTCCTTGAATCCTGTTAGGAGTTATAACCTGTCTCAGACTGACCTGGTTGATGTTGTAGATTGGATTTCCTAGATTCGCTATGAAGAATGCAGCACCTATTACGATTACGGGGAAACTAGTTTTCGCGAACACGGAGATCAATAGTCCGAAACTGGCGGCGGCTGATAGGGCGATGGTCTTACCCAAACCAAGCCTCTTAGTAACAGCTGAAGAAATCAGGACACCAATAAGGAAACCGACCGCGCCGATGGAAAAAGCGATCCCTATTACTCCCTTAGAAATTCCCAACGTGCGGTATGCATAGAGAAGTATGGCCACCGCGAAAATGTTGCTGCCGAGGTTCGAAGTGCCAGTGCACCCTGCCTGTGTCCAGAGTAAGCTATTCTGAGTGATCACCTTAATTCCTTCCTTCATTTCAGCAAAGAAATGTCGTTCGCCTGCGGACTCACTCTGAGGCATAGGCTCCGCTTTTCTGATGGAAACCAACGTGAAGACCGCGGCCAATGTTCCTAGTGCATCAGCTGCGATCGAAAGTGCAGCCCCGAAGAGTTGCATCATGACGCTCGCCACGCTTGGACCTACGACTTGGGCTGCTGAAGCGCTAATCTGCAGCTTCTGATTACCCTCGACAACGTCTTCCTTACTGACCAGGGTTGGAAGATATGACTGGTATGCAACGTCGAAGAAAAGCGTACATGTGCCCATTATCAGCGAAACAGCGTACAGTTGATACAGACTTAGTATACCGAACAGGAAAGCGGCAGGTACCGTAGCGATTGTTGCAACTTCAATCAGATTTACTATGATCATGACATTACGCCGTCTTGTTCTATCCATCCACACTCCAACGAATAGTCCGAGCGAGGGGAAAGCTATGAAGCCTAGAGCATTGAGTACGCCGAGCTGAAAAGCGGTAACCTGCAGCGTGAGAACGGCCACTGTGGGCAGTGCAAGATCTGTGACCTGACCTGTAAATTGCGTAACTGTGTCGCCTGCCCAGAACTTCAGAAAATCCCGATGATTCCAAAGACCCTTCCCCATCGTAGTGCACTTCTGCCATTGCACGAGAGAACGTATGAACGACTAATCAATTGTGCGACAGAAGCAAATTTGACTTGGGTCGGAATCGGACTCACCTTTGGAGACAAGCTTTCTCTCAGACAACATCGCGTCAGGCGCGGTTACAATCAGGTTCGGTGAGAACAAACTTTTTGGCGTAAAGAAGGCAAACGATCTTGCACTTTCATGATGCAGTACGAATGAAAATTGTAGGGAGAATTCTACGTTGACAATCGACCCGAAGGCTAGATTTTCGAGACGGGCATTATACTATTCGAAATTTCGTCCGCGGTACCCGGAAGCTATTCACAGATTTGTGGAGCTGGAACTCGGGTTAACTAGAGAATCAATTGTTGCCGATGTGGGGTCCGGGACCGGTATCTTATCAGAACTGTTCCTAAAGCAGGGGAACACTGTCTTCGCGGTTGAGCCTAATCAGGAAATGAGGATTACAGCGGAACGTCTTCTTTCTAAGTACTCAAACTTCAGGAGTGTCGAGGGATCGGCTGAGGATACCACTCTGCCTTCAGCAAGCGTGGATTTCGTCATGGCCGGTCAAGCTTTTCACTGGTTCAACCCAATCCAAGCGAAGGTTGAATTTGCGAGAATCTTGAAACCTAAAGGATGGGTTCTGCTGATTTGGAACGTTAGACAAGTGTCAACTCGATTCATGCAAGAGTATGAAGCTCTGCTTAACGAGTTTGCGAGTCGCCACGCATTCACGAGTCGAACCACGACAGAAAGAATCGGTAGCGAAGGGTTGCGCAACTTTCTTGGTCAGTACAATGAAAAACGGTTCGAGAACAGTCAGGTCTTTGACTTCGAGGGGTTAAAGGGGCGGCTGCTCTCAGCGTCATATGTACCCTTACCCGGAGAAGAAGGATACGACGGCATGCTTGCCGAGTTGCGTCGAATTTTCAATTCTTACCGAAAAAACGGAACAGTCACTTTTGAATACGAAACCGAAGTTTACTACTCTCAACTCTACGAGCAAACATGAATCAATCTGTCTGGCACAGCTCGAGGTGCACACAGTCGATTGAGTAATTGCAGGCTCTTATCGATCGGTCGTCAGTAGTCGCATTTTCGTGTCTTGAACGCTGAGACGGATTCGTCATTTTGTCACGGATGGCTTGTTAGGTGTGTAGAAAATGCTGATGAGAGTCTTGAAGCCTACCGTTCGTATGATGTTGACTAAGAACACAGCGTAGCCTGACGTTAGGATGATTGCGCCCAGGAGCGCTGCGTCCATGTATGGCTGGAATGGTCCTAGTCCGTTAACGTAGAGCATCCGTCTTAGCATACCCTGAACTCCAGCCAGCCCCATCCCAAGCCCCATCACAAGACCACCAACAGTCCATAAGACGAGTTGGATGTCCGCTAGACGTTCGCTAAGCTGCTTTCCAGTCAGCATAGGGAACAAAGCGTAGATGGCGGCGAAGATTGTCATTCCCAATCCGATTAGGAGTTGCACATGAGCATGTATTCCAACTATCCATTGAGTGTTGTGGAAGTACCTGTTGACAGCGTAATTAGCCTGAACAATTCCTGCTGTTCCACCGATACCGTAACCCATTATCGAGACAAGTATGTACTTCAATGGGGCCGTGTACTTGACGGGTCTGGCGAGCCACATGGTCATTAGAACAGCGAAGATTGTCAACCCCATCGTCACAAGCTCACCCCACGTTACGATTTGACCTTCAATGAGAAGAGCCGGAGGTTGAGGTGTATCAGCCATCATGTGATGTCCCCAGACTCCCATCGAGACCAGGAGGTCTGCAAGAATCACCGATCTAACGACGTTCTCACCGAACAGCTTCCGATTCAACAGTAAAGGGACTATAAGGTACCAGGTTGCGGCAGTGAACATCAGAACGTTCCCGTCGGCGATCATATCCAAACCCCACCAGAACACGTTCTTGTACACAAGCGGGTCAACCAATGCTGGACTGAGAGCCATTGACGGAAGAAGATATGAAATTCCGTATACTGACAGCAGAACGCCGACCCCTCCCATAATCACCGCGTTGATAGTGGTATCGACGCAGCCTCTGAAGACGCCCACAACAAAGACTGGAAAAGCGAAGACCTTACTCGCGTAGTCAGGCACACCTCGAATCTTAGCTCTCAACTTGTCCACGCTGAAAGCAGTAACTAGCAATTCTTTCGCTACAAAAGCTGACTTAGGTTGAGAACTCGCCACTGGTCGTAACGGGAGAAAGATTGTTGCAAACATGTTGAAGAAGAACGCTAAGACGGATGCGAAGATCAGAATCATACCTACCCCAAACGGAAGAATGCTTACCGGATTCCACCCTGCGGTTGCGACAGCAACGGGAAGGGGCCAATAGAGAGTATAGAGCGGGGCGTAATGAGTAACGAAGGTAGTTGTCCAGACCGTCATCACACCCACAATCATCAAAAGAAAAGAAGCGTTCGCCGCCTTCTTACTGTAAATGTCACGCCCCAGCGAGAACGGAACAAGAAAGTAAAATGCACCCATGACAGCCATGTAAGCGAAACCATAAATCATAACGAACGGGTGCGCCGTCAACATAGCATAGAAATGCTGAGGCCCCAACCCTAACAGTGGTAGGTCAAGGTTGTCAATCCGACCACGCATCATCGTACCCTCAATCCCCCCGAGACCGAGGAAAAACAGGGAGAC
>CAZAGP010000213.1:0-2757 GCA_964484575.1 uncultured Candidatus Bathyarchaeia archaeon
CCGCTCTCTGCTTGGCTTGAGCTAGCTTTGTTTGCAGTTTTTTATTCAAGTTGTCAATTTTGGTCTGAAGCTTGGCTTTTTGGTCTGCCCGCGACTTGGCTTGCTCCGCCTTCAATTGAGCAATGTCCGCTTTGATAGCTGCCACATCCCTAGCGAACTGTTCATGTTCAACGTTCTTTCGCGCAACACGGAAGACGGTACCGCCCAGCGCCTCCATTCGGGCATCGACTTGGGTAATCCAATCTTCGCTAATTTCTGCAACTATCGCCCATTTGCCCGGTGTAAGCTTAGCAGATACATCGTCAAGGAATTCCGCGTTGACTCCGTCCGGGTACAAGTCCCCGATAGCCCCACCAATGAATCCGATTGCGCCGCCGATGCCCGAGACGAATGGTCCGCCAAGAAGTCCTATGAGCGCACCGATTGCCGTTCCAGCAACCGTACGAGCCGGAAAATCTTCTCCCGACTGTTCTGTGTTTAAGACCGCGCCATCATCAGTTTTCTTTATTACGGCTTCGGCGTGAACGGAAATGCTCCCTTCAGAATCGAGTTCCTTCAGCGCTCTGTGTCCATCGCATGCTTTTGATTCGTCGTCAAAGACTACAACCAATATTTTCTCCATTGTTTAGTTCGCCTCACTCTTGTATTGCATTAGCTTTAGCCTTCGCTCCTTTCATTCTTCTTTTGACCTTATTCCCGCTGTTTTCATTAATCATCTTCATTCCCTTCAGAGTGCAAATAGGTCTCCAATACCCATTAGTTTTATTTGATAAGCATGTGTACTAGTATACAGCAATGTGTTGCCGTTAACATCGGTGACGGAGTATGGAAAAAGGCAAAGGAATAGAAAAATTGTTTTATGATCTCGCAAGTGAAAGCAGACTCGCCATAATACGCGAGCTAAAAGAAGAAAATCTCAAAAATAACGAATTAGGCGGAAAACTGGATCTAACCGCCACCGAAGCATTCAGACAGCTGCAACACCTAACCGAAGCGTGCATAGTTCATAGGCAGTCCGATGGAACATATGCAATTACAAACTACGGTAAACTGACTCTGCAGCTTCTTCAATCACTCGAATTCACTTTCGAGCATAAAGAGTATTTTGTAAATCATGACGTTTGGCGACTTCCATACCAGTTTGTTAACAGGATAGGCGAGCTTTCGAGGAGCAGTCTATGCATGGATGTGATTGAGAACATGAACAGAGCATGTCACATGTTTAGCGAAGCCGAGAAGTATGCTTGGGCGATGGGCGAAAGACTCCTAGAACCGTTGGGTCCGGCGATGGCGAGACCCGTCTCCAAAGGAGTCAAATTCAGGTTCATGGGTTGCGAAAGCAGGCTTCCCAACTTCAATCATATTCCTGGAGAAGCGACACATATTGAGCTCAGGACTCTTACCGACGCTCCAATATCAATTGTTTACACAGAAAAAGAAGCTATCATATGCTTGCCTTCAACCGAAGAAAGAATGGACTACGCTGCCTTCCATGGGAAAGATCAACCGTTCGTAAACTGGGCAAGGGACCTCTTCCTTTACTACTGGGACAAAGGAAAACCGGACAACCCAACATAAGCCTAATTTCCCGTCACAGCACGATTTGGAGATATTACATGCGGCAGATTTTTTCTGCAATGTCGCGTTTAATCTATGGCATATTTTTTTGATAAGCGCTCTGTGGCAGAATGATTGATGAGTGGACCGCTAGCGAGCAAAGAATTGCTTATGACGGCAATCTTGCCCGAATCCATTTTGATCCATGTGTTTCTTAGAGCTACGCGCACGACCTTACCTTTAACGCTGCCATACTCCACTGTGTCGTTTAGGTGAATTACGCCGTCATGGAAAAGGAGTACACCTGATATTATGTTGGAAAGAGTATTCTGTAACGCAAGCGAAACTGCAAGGGCGCTAATTCCCGATATAGTAATAGCGGTGAATTATGATGCAAGGCCAGTTAATGTCAGGATCAATGAGAGAATAATGAGAATCACGATAACTCGCAATGCAACTCCAACGTCACGAATAATAGTGGGACTTGTTCCAGCGGCCTTTGCTGCACGTCTGATAATGGAGTTTATTGTCTCCTCAATCAAGATGACAACGGAGATCCCAGCGGCTATACTTGTAACAACCACTAGGATTGAGACCATTACGATCGACTCTCATAATTCCTAACTTAAAAGGAACACGCGCATTTAGCTTTTTGGCACAATGACTTTTCTCAGCTTCTAAGGCAAGAAGGACAGGGCAGTTGTTTCTGTTGAGGATATGTGTTTACATACCTTCACAGTCAGAGCGTGCGTGCTTAAACAAGTTAAACAATGAAACGGACTATCATCGCCTTGAAGATATTGCAGGGTTTGTTATGGCCAAGGCTCCAACAAGGGAAGAAATGAATAGCTTCTTGAGCAGGAGACAGATTAGTCAAAGCATTTTTCAAAGGTCTGAACTGCAATGCATTGTCTTCTCTCCTCAAGCTAACAGATGGGTATATGTTGCTGAAAACGATATAGCTAATCTCTTAACGCCTTAATATTGTAAATTCACTCGGACATACCAACGCTGAAAGGTCTGGTTACGGCAAAGTTATGCTAAAGTTTTTATTAATGCATTTCAATTTAAACCAAAACCATAACGATTACTTTGGAAAACTGGGGATTAAAGTGACAATTAAAGTCCTTATAAGCGACAAAATATTCGACGACGGCATAAAACTTCTTGAGGAAAAGGGCTATCAAGTAACCCGTGCAT
>CAZAGP010000214.1:0-6789 GCA_964484575.1 uncultured Candidatus Bathyarchaeia archaeon
CTTTGCAATCACTATCAGAACATTAATCGCGAGAGAGAGAAATGCCTACGTTCAAGTTGGAGCAGGAATCGTGGCTGATTCAGATCCCGGACGAGAATGGGAGGAAACCGAACACAAAGCCGGAGCACTGCTTGGAGCCCTCAAAATAGAAGGATAAGAAATGAAAGTACTGATCATAGATAATTTCGATTCGTTCGTTTACAATCTGGCTCAGTATGCAGGTAAATTGGGGGCGGAACCAGTTGTGCGTCGAACAAATGAGCTAACACTCAGTACCGTCAGGAGACTAAAACCGGATAAGATCATCATATCTCCGGGACCGGGCAGACCTGATGACCCTAAGTATTTCGGGATATCTGGCGACGTGATCAGGCAAATTAGTCGCGAAGTCCCGACTCTTGGAGTTTGCTTAGGCCATCAAGGCATCGCGTGGGCTTTCGGTGGAAAGATAGTTCCAGCGAAACGATTGATGCATGGAAAAACGAGTCTAATCAGACATGACGGTAATGGCATATTCAAGGACGTGAAGAACCCTCTTCAAGCAACTCGATATCATTCGCTAGTATGCGAAAAGAGAAGCCTCCCTTCATGTCTAGAGATAACAGCTGAATCTCTTGATGATGCGGAAATAATGGGATTGAAGCACAATAGGTATCCCATATACGGGGTTCAATTTCATCCTGAATCAATCCTGACACCTGAGGGTATCACGATCATCAGAAATTTCATGGAGGAAATTCAATGATCAAAGACGCGATTCAACTACTCGCAGACAAGAAGGATCTGCCGTTCGAAAGCGCGCAGGAAAGTATGCGCGAGATCATGAATGGAGAAGCTACGCAAGCGCAGATCGCAGCCTTCCTTACAGCTCTAAGAATGAAAGGAGAAACTGTTGATGAAATCACAGCCTTCGCCATCGCAATGCGGGAGCATTCAATCCGAATAAACCCACACGTTCACGGAAGACTAGTCGATACCTGTGGTACCGGCGGAGATTTGGTTAAAACGTTCAACGTAAGCACTGCCGCCGCCTTCATAACCGCGGGTGGTGGAGTCGCAGTTGCGAAGCATGGAAATCGATCAGTCACAAGCAAGTGCGGAAGTGCGGACGTGCTTGAGGCAGTCGGGGTAAATCTCAACGCTGACCCCTCCACTGTCGAGAACGCAATCGAGCAAATAGGAATCGGATTCATGTTTGCGCCCGTATTTCACCCAGCAATGAAGAACGCGATTCTCCCACGCAGAGAGATCGGTATCAGAACAGTCTTCAACATACTAGGGCCACTAACGAATCCTGCTAATGCCAACGCGCAAGTTCTCGGCGTATATGACCATAAACTCGTTGAACCAATCACAATGGTGCTCCAGAAACTGGGATTAGAGGAAGCATTAGTAGTGCACGGGGTTGACGGCCTGGATGAGATATCAATCGTGGGACCAACCAAATCAGGCTGGTTGAAGGATGGGAACATCACCACTCAGGCCATACTGCCAAGTGACATCAAAATCGAGACAGCTAAGGTCAACGAGATTTCTGGTTACGATGCGTCGAGAAGCGCTCGCATTATGATAGACATACTCAGCGACGTTGAGAAGAGAAATTCAGCCCGGCGCCAGATGGCAGTTGCAAACGCTGCAGCAGCATTGCTGGTGGGAGGAAAAGTTGAGGACCTAGCATCAGGCGTAGAAGTTGGTAACGAAGCGATCGAGAGCGGTAGAGCATACGAGAAAGTGAGACAACTCATCCGATGCACAAACGGTGACGAATCAAAACTGGACAGGATAGAGGCCCATGACCGATTTTCTTGACAAGCTGATAGCTGATGCGGAAAGAAGGATAACGGGAGGATACTACTCCGTGAACGTTCACGTTGATCACGAGCGCGTCAGTCTCCTGCGTGCAATAAGCGGCGCCAAACATAACGCGATCATCGCTGAAATAAAGCCGAAATCGCCCGCGCGTGGGGTGCTACGTGCCGAGATTGATCCGAGAGATGCAGCTGTTCAACTTGCCAAAGGAGGAGCAGCTGGCATATCGGTACTGACCGAACCCGATAACTTCGGCGGATCAGTAGAAAGTTTACTTCAGATCAGGCCTCTAATCAGTATACCTCTACTGATGAAGGATGTAATCTTAGACGAACAGCAGATTGAAGCTGCCGAAAAATCAGGTGCAGATTGCGTCCTTCTTATGCTTTCGGCTCTGCTTAGGAAGCAGATTCAACCAGCTGAACTGATAACGAAGGCGCATAACAGTAGGATTGAAGTTATCCTGGAAGTACATGACGCAAACGAATTTGAGGAAGCGTTTGAAACCAACGCAGAAATAATCGGAATCAACAACAGAAATCTGAGAGATCTCAAAATTGACCTGAACACTACTGAAAGACTACTTGACTCGACAGATCCTCAAGGTAGAGTAATAATATCCGAAAGCGGTCTCGAAACTGCTGAAGACGTTCGAAAATTGAAACGGACGCCTGTTAATGGATTTCTCATAGGATCTTCAATTATGCAATCAACCGATCTTGCCGGAAAAGTGCGAGAATTCGTTTACGCGTGATGATCGCTTATGCGTGTTAAAATTTGTGGACTGATGCGGTCAAAAGATGTTGAAGCCGCAGGGGCTTCAGGAGCTGATGCTCTTGGATTCGTGGTAGCTACTCCCATTTCCAGGAGAAATCTGAGAATGGAAGAGGCGCAGAAACTGATCAAAAGGGTTCCTCTCTTCACTTCCTCAGTAGCAGTAACCGCAGCCTCCAACCTGAAAACATTGAAGAGTATCGTGAAAATGCTTAGTCCTGACGCCATTCAATTATACGAAGGCAATCTACCACTAGTACGTGACATTCACAAAACCCACCCGGGAATTGATATCATCCTCGCAACGCCTGTTCACCGTTCGAAATCAACCTCGAATCTGGAATCTCTCCTGGAAGTCTCAGACGCCATCATTGCAGAGACACCTAACAAGTTCGGTATAGGAGGAACTGGAAAGACTCATGACTGGCATTTGACGAGGCAAATTCGAGATAGGATACGTCCTCATCCGCTCATCCTGGCCGGCGGATTGACACCTAGTAATGTGACGAGCGCCATAGAGATTGTTAGACCCTTTGGCGTCGACGTCTCAACCGGCGTGGAGGATAAACCAGGCGTAAAGAATCATCGCAAGATGAAGGAGTTTATTGAGAAAGCTAAGGAGACAGAGCATTGAAAGAACAATATGTTGCACCCGTTGACGGAAAATTCGGCGAATATGGTGGGCGATATGTACCTGAAACACTCATGAAGGCGCTGTTTGAGCTAGAAACCGAATATGATAGGCTGAAACAGGAACCTGCCTTCTTACAGGAGCTAGAGTACCTTCTCAAGAATTTCGCCGGCCGTCCAACTCCACTTTACTATGCTAAGAACCTGTCAGAAAAAGTGGGCGGGGCAAAAATCTACATTAAAAGAGAAGACCTTGCTCATGGCGGCGCGCATAAAATTAACAACACAATCGGTCAAGCGCTGCTAGCAAAGAGAATCGGAAAGAAGAGGATCATCGCGGAAACTGGCGCAGGCCAGCACGGCGTCGCAAGCGCAATGGCTTGCGCTGCCCTCGGATTGCATTGTGAAGTGTACATGGGCACTGAAGATGTTCAACGACAAAAACTGAACGTTTTCCGAATGAACCTTCTGGGAACCAGAGTGCGCCCCGTACGAACAGGCTCGAGAACACTGAAGGACGCGATAAACGAAGCTTTCAGAGACTGGGTAGCAAACGTTCAGGACACTTACTACCTGTTAGGATCAGTTGTTGGGCCACATCCGTACCCGACGATCGTTAGAGATTTCCAAAGCGTAATCGGACGGGAAATAAAGGAGCAGATTCTTCACGAAGAAAACCGCTTGCCCGATGTGGTAGTGGCATGTGTTGGAGGGGGCAGCAACTCGATCGGCGCTTTCTACCCATTCATAGAGAACAGTGAAGTTGCCTTGTGTGGTGTTGAGGCAGGAGGGCGAGGACTATCTTCGGGAAAACATGCTGCTGCACTCTGCGCCGGTGAGGAGGGAGTATTCCATGGAATGTTTACCTACATTCTTCAAGATAAAGACGGCCAAGTGAAACCCACTCACAGTATCTCAGCCGGACTCGATTATCCCGGAGTAGGCCCAGAGCACGCACATCTAAAGTCCACGGGGCGCGCGCAGTACGTTGCCGTCACGGATAAACAGGCACTTCAGGGGTTTACAGAACTTTGCAAACACGAAGGAATCATACCAGCGCTTGAATCAGCCCATGCAGTTCAACATGCGATGCACTTGGCTTCTGGAATGAGGCGTGATCAAATCATCGTAATCAATCTATCAGGTAGAGGCGATAAGGACGTGAATGTTGTTGCAGACGAACTGGGTGTCAGACTATGACAGAAATTTCTGACACGTTTCACGACTTGAGAAAGCGCAACGAAGCCGCCCTGATTGCCTATCTCACGGTCGGCGATCCACAAGTCACCAAGACAACCAAACTTGTGCAAGCTCTTGTGGAAGGCGGAGTTGACATTGTCGAACTAGGAATCCCATTTTCTGATCCCATCGCGGACGGTCCCACTATACAGAATGCTGTTGTAAGATCGCTGAAGGGCGGCTGCAGGCCGTCGGATATATTTGAAGTTGCCAGCAATATTCGAGAACTCCGCGACGTACCGCTCGTCACAATGACATACTACAACCCAATATTCAGGATTGGACTCGGGCGCTTCCTGAAACTATGTAAGAAAGCAGGAATCTCAGGCCTCATTGTTCCAGACCTGCCAATCGAAGAGTCGAAAGCATATAGAGAAGAGTGCGTTGCGAACGAGCTGGATACAATCTTCCTTGCTGCACCATCCACCGATGAAGCAAGGCTAAGGAGAATTGCAGCTGAGACATCCGGATACCTCTACTTAGTTTCCCTTTACGGCGTGACAGGAGCTAGAAGCATGCTATCAGATGAGTCGCTTCAATTGATTAGGAGATGTGATAACTCGCTCCCAGATGATCTTCCCTTCGCAGTTGGATTTGGAATTTCGAGACCGATACAGGTTAAGAGAATAATCCAGGCAGGAGCGGATGGTGTGATTGTGGGAAGCGCCTTTGTGGACGTAATCGCCGAGAATTCGCGCAGTACGCAGCAAGCCACGCGTGGACTGGCGAAGCTTGCTAGAAGCCTGAAGCGGGCAACACGACTTAACTAACTAATCAGGTTCTCTGCAGCTTCTTGCCACACATCCCACAGTAACTGGCGAGATGAGGGTTGACAGTACTGCAATAGGAACAGGTAACCGCAAAAAGTGACTCTCCGCAATCATAACAAAACTTGTTCCTGCTAGGATTTGACGCACCGCACTTGGTGCAAAAAACTAACTCGGGATTACGAACCGTCTGACTCATGAAACATCGTGTTACCTGTTACTCTGCATATACTTATAGAACATTCGAAGATTCGCCGATGAAGTTACGGATGACCGCGAACACGTCTTCCAGCATCCTCATTGTCAGAACCCGCGTCTGAGTGTTCTGTCTGCTTGGATGGTACGAAACGGACAGAGCAGGGAATGGGTCGGTCAATCTGTAAAATGCACCGTGCTCGAACTTGAGCCCATCCTTGTCCAGACCTTGATCTTTCAAATATCTCACGTACACATCGAAGGCCAACCGTCCTAGAGTTAAGACAACTCGAACATTATGTAGAAGTCTAAGCTCCTGTGTCCAGTATCTCTTGCAGGAGTTGATCTCCTTAGGACTCGGTTTGTTTCTTGGCGGGGCACACCTTGCGATCGCAGTCATGTAAGCATCTGTAAGGATTAGACCGTCAGTGATCTTTTCGGAGGTCGCTTGGTTCGCGAACTTGAATTTGTGAAGAGCTGCCATCAGAAACTTAGCAGAACCATCGCCAGTAAACATGCGTCCAGTTCGATTGCCACCATGCGCGGCCGGAGCAAGACCGAGGATAAGTAAACGAGCCTCTGGATCCCCAAAACCTGGAAGAGGCTTCCCCCAATATGTCCAATCTCGAAACTGCCTACGCTTAGCCTTCGCCACGTCTCTGCAATACCGTCTAAGGCGTGGGCACCGATGACACGTGACGACCGCTGAGTTCAGTTTGGAGAGAGAGGGAAAATTTACGCTAGGAGCAGACATTTGTCTTCGTTGAAATCCTATGAAAATCATTGAAGCGTGAGCGTGATCAAAGTCTCTCCACCCACGCTAGTCACCTGTTGGACTCCTCGGTGTTGACTGTCACCAAAGTAGGTTAGAGTAATCGGAAGCGAGCCAGTCCAGTTCATTGGAAAAGGAATTTCGAAATATCCAGATTGATCCGTCGTAGCACTCTCAGTCCTGTACGCTCCTTGGAAGTAATAGGTCGCATACACGGTAACTCCTGACACGGGACCACCGGAGGCGGTAAGGACGTATCCCGAGACGCCATTCGCAACCCCATTGGCCGTGATTGAGCGGATGTTCACGAACGTAACGATCATGCCGGACTTAACTAGCGGGGTGGCCGGTAAAGTTACGAAATCGGATCGAGGCGGCAGAGTTGAACTCACAGTTGCAAGAGCCCACCCCGTGAGGATTATTATAAGTACGACCACTACCAAAACAAGAGACTGCCACCCTACACTTCGCTTTACTTTAGACTGCTGTTCAGCCGACATTCAGCACACTCTACCAGACTTGACAACTGCAACCTCAACATGTAAGTTAAAGTCTTTCGGGACGTGAGAATGCTAATTGAAACCAACTCGTCTAGACCTTTGG
>CAZAGP010000215.1:0-5315 GCA_964484575.1 uncultured Candidatus Bathyarchaeia archaeon
GATGTTATAATTATAGACGAAATAGGACCGATGGAGTTGAAATCAGAAGAGTTCATTTCGGCTGTCGAATTCGCACTCGCCTCACAGAAAAGCCTTATCGGATCTATTCACCAATCATGCACGCACGCATTGATACGCTCAATCAAGACAACTACGACTTGCGCGCTAGTTGAAGTCAACCTCCGCAATAGGGACCGTCTCCCATCTGAGATCGTTACGAAAGTTCTGGGACAGGCGGTATAGTTGCCGCTACGACCTACAGGCGAATTCACGGAGGGAAGGTTAAAGTTACATTTTGATTCAAACAATGAGGTTTTCTACAATCCTAAGATGGCGCTGAACCGTGATATTGGCGTTCTCTTTGTCAGATCATATTTTCGAGAGAAATCGATTCGTATTTGTGACCCGATGACTGCGTCAGGAGTGAGAGCTATTCGCTATGCTTCAGAGTGCTCGAACGTTAAGACCGTTATCGCATCTGACACAGATACTGCCTCTATCGATTATGCCAATTGCATGATTCGATTGAATCACGTAAATGACCGCATCTCAGTCACGCAGGCAGACGCTGTCAAATTGCTTCAGAATCACACGGAGACGCCGTTTGACCTCGTGGACCTTGACCCCTTTGGTTCACCTTCCCCATTCTTCGAAAGTGCCTTGCGCTCAACTGCCGACAATGGAGTTCTGGCGGCTACAGCAACTGACATGGCTCCACTTACAGGAACAAGACCACTCGCATGTTTCAGGAAATATGGAATCGTAGCCACACGCACCGAATTTGAGAAAGAGATAGCCGTACGCGTTCTAGCAGCATCTCTCAGCATAACCGCTGGAAGACTGCAATTAGGAATCAAGATTGTCTTCACTCACGCCTCCGATCACTATGCAAGAATCTACGCGCAAATCAATAAGGGCCGATCGGCAGCGAATGGTACAATGAAGACATTAGGCTTCTTAAGCTACTGCAGACGCTGTTTACGAAGAGTAGCTCACGAATCGCTTGAGGAACATGAAGTCAACTGCGAAAATTGTGGTTCAAGGATGAGGGTCATGGGGCCGTTATGGGGGGGGAAGTTGTGGGATGTTGAGCTCTTAGCTCAGATGACTAAGAATACTGCAACAATAACCTCTTCACGTCTATCAGAGTTGCAGACACTACTAGACCGAATCGCGGGTGAGGTGGACGCTCCTCCATTCTACTATAAGGTCGATAAGATAGCGCATAACCTTCGAACTAATCCTCCCCGCGTGAAGAAAATTGTTTCTGAGCTTCGAACACTCGGATACGTAGCAACCTTAACCCATTTTCACCCTAACGCATTCAGGACGAATGCATCAGATCGAGTTATCCACAGTGCGTTCAACGGCGTCAAGAAAACCTAAACCAAGAAAGTACAGTTCTGCACTTTCAGCTCTGCTCGCAGGAGGCTTAACTATCCGAAGCACCCGAAAGCGGGTCTTCATCTCCAGACGAAAGCTATTGATCTCCTGTCCCTGAAATACCTTGACCAAGAAGTTGCCTGATGGTTTAAGCAGGCTACACGCAATTCTTAATGCACATCTTGCCAATTCTATCTGTCGGGCATGATCCACTTCCCACGTACCTGAAACATTCGGAGCTACGTCTGACAGAACCACATCATATTTACTTGGACCAGACGAGAGTATACTCGCCAACACGTTCTCGTCTGAAATATCAGCTTCGATGGTCCTCACGTTCTCGAAGGGCAATCCCGCTATCCGATCTTTGTCTACGCCTAGCAAGTATCCACTATTACCAACAATCTGATGTGCTGCCTGCAACCAACCACCAGGAGCAGCACCGATATCAAGCACCGAATCACCCCGTCTAATAGGACGATATCGTCTCGCGATCTGCTGAAGTTTAAACGCAGCTCGACTTCGATAGCCCCGAGCTTTGGCTAGTCGATGGAATTGGTCCTTCTTCCGCTTCCTTAACCATTCATTCGGCACTTTTCGCGACCGCTCTTGCAGAAGCTGCTAGGTTCTCCAACCATCTCGTAAGATTATCACACTTGTTGGGATTCATGATCCAGGTTTGTGGACAGCTGCCAATCAAATCACAAAACGCGCATGGAATGTCCACTATTGAATCGATCGTAGAGTATCGGCGTTTTGCGAAAACTCGGTACGTCCATCGACCATCATGGAGTTCCTTCTTCCGCGCGATTAAGCCCTTCTTCTCTAGCCTCAGAATTGCTCGTGAACCTTCACGACTATCGGCAGTTAGCTTCTTCCATAACTCTGATTGGAGAATACCCATGTCCCCAAGCTCCATAACTATGCGTAGGACATCCTGCTCCGTTGGACCTTTTCTGGGCAATCAATTATCCTCTGAGTGTGGCGAACTTGAGAAGTTTAGATAATCTTATTCAGCATTCAATTTAAAGGTTGAAGCTAATTCACATTGAAGGATTCAGGTTATTCTTGCACCATTAGGAATCTCCCGATCAGTTGTCAGGAGCGCGAGTCTTTGGTCATATTCCGCGGCGAGCAGCATTCCTTGGGACACTTCGCCTGCAAACTTCGTTGATTTGAGGTTGAAGAGGAAGATAATTCGCTTTCCTACAAGCTCATTAGGCTCATAGTACCCGACCAAACTTGAAACGGTCTGCCTTATTCCCAGAGACCCTAGATCGACGAGTATTCGGTACAGCTTTTCCGTCCGGGGAACACGATCAACTTGCGTAATTGTACCTACTCGCGCATCAATTCCCTTAAAGTACTCGAAGGATATGTCGCTGGATTCATCGTTAGACATAGTGACATCCTGAACGAGTCTCTCTGATCTCAAGAATAAATCGATTACGTGATTCGACTCCAGAACGGGTTTTGGAGCCTCTAACTACTACCTTTCATGCCTCGCATTTGCCTGCTGAGCATCGAGCTATTTGCATTTAAAGCTCGGATACGGGGCAGGATACTCAACCAAGATTGAACGGTTTCCTTCGCATCTCTCGAACATGAGTAGAAGACACGGGTTGCCGGATCTGATCCTTAGGTTCTCTATGTTTCATCGAAGAATTATTATGGTTAGAGGACCCACAATAGAGCGGTGCGAATGTTTGGCTAAGCGCAAAGTAAAGAAGAGTGCAAAAAAGAAAGCTAAACGATCAGTTAAGAAGAAGCAGGTTAAGCCGAAGAAGAAACCCGTTGAAGTTCCAAAGGTGACAATGCCAGAATCACCTCCACCGATGCCGACCGAACCTACAGTTCCTCCTATGGAGCCTGCTCCGTCAGAGACTCCACCTCCTGAATCGAGTACTGGCACAAATCCCTAAGTTCTCGTCTCACCTCCTTTTTCTGATCTTGCCGTTGTATCGGAGATACCTCAAGTTCTTCGTAGGTTATTTGACGATAAGGACTGGGCACCTTGCGTGATGAATTACTTTGTCTGATACGCTTCCTAGGAAGAACGCTCGTACCTCAGTTAACCCTCTGCTTCCTAACACGATAAGATCAACATTCTCTGCCTGAGCAAGTCGCACTATCTCGTCAGCCGGTACTCCCGGTACAAGTCTACACTCGTAGGCGACGCCAGCTTCCTTCGCAAATTGATCTGACTTTGCGATAATCTTCTTACCTTCCGATTCTACCTCTTTCACGAAAACAGTTGTCGCGAGTACACCAGCCTCAGACGGTGTCACTGCATAGAATTTTCGAAGCACTACGTGGACGATAAGTAGCTTCGCTTCGTACTTCCGTCCTAAAGCTACCGCATGTTCAAGAGCTCTCTCTGCGAACGGCGACCCATCGACCGCCACCAGAATTCGAGAGAACATTCTCCCAGCCAATTAGAGTATGCTTCGATGAGATAATAGAGGTTACTGCAAGACTGGTCTATCAGAAAGCAAGAGCACGGCATGGCTTGGTTGCCGATACTAGTAAGCATCAAGCTTCCAAAGGGCGGTACCTGAGAGCCTATTTCTTGGTTACCTGCTCGATTACCAACTTAGATCCCTCGAGGGAGATGAAGAGGGGTTGGCCCTTCTGCCACTTCAGCCTCTCGACCATGTCGTGCGGTATGGTGATTCTGAACTGTCCACGGAATCCCTGGAGTCGGACTATGTCGAGCATTTGAGACATGATGGACCGGCTTACGGTGCATGAGTCCTATGAGGCCTTATGAGCATTACGAAGTCTTAAATATACTAATGAATACTAATTAGTACTCGCAGGACTTAAGACCTTGGAGAACATTGAGTATTATCGTGATTCGTCTGGCTTTTGGAAGATCAAGGCGCCTAAGCGGAGACGCATAGTTCATCTGTAGAATGTCTATCTGCTCACGTGCTATCAATCTTCTTCAACTGCTTCCGATACATGTCTAGTGTTTCCTGTGAAGTTGTCGCGTCTTCTGGGGATTTGTCTTCGCGCCATTTGCCTGTGAAGCGTGGGAAGCGGAGGGCAAGTCCACTTCCTGGGCGAATTTCTCCTCTAGCGCAAGTGTGGAGTGGGGATAATGTAATCTCGTCTGCGGCAACTTCCAACACGATTGTCGGCACGAACCACACATCTGGTTCCATTAATGAGTTCACGCGAGGATGACGCTTCCTAATTACCTGTGCACTTAGAATCTTGGGGAAGTTCGCTACGTCTTCGTCTGTGAAGCCGGAGCCTAGTTTGCATAAAGTTTCAAAAGTGTCCTCCTTCTCGTCGTAGACTGCCATCAGGAGAGCGCCGTATCCTCCGGCTCGTCTTCCTCTACCCGCGAAGGCGCCGACTGGCACTAGGTCCACTGTATCTTGAACTTCTGCTTTGTATGACCGCTTGTACTTTATCCACAGCCACCCCCTTGCGCCTGCCTGGTAAATTGAATCGGTTGAGATACTCTTTACGACGAGACCTTCGCATCCGGAGGCAACTGCCTGATTCATCAACGCCTCCATCTTTTCCGCATCGCGGACCAGAAACTGTTCTGAGATCGTGACGTGAGCGACCGGTTGAATTATCTGAATCAGTTTCTCTCGTCTCTTCACGTAGGGAACACAAGTCATATCCTGGCCGTCAACGTAAAGAAGATCGAAAAGAAAGACTGTGATAGGAATTTCCTCGGACATTCTGGCAATGTCATATTTCCTCCCCCTGCGTTGTGAAATTACCTGGAATGGCAGCATGTCACCCGTTTGAGGATCAACTGCTACACATTCACCCTCAACAATCACTTCATCAGCCTTTACGGATTCTCTCAGGTTCCTTACGACGTCAGGAAACTGGTCAGTAATATTTTCTAATCTGCGTGAGAAAATGTGAAGGGTATTCTTGGTCAGGTGGGCCTGCATCCTAAGCCC
>CAZAGP010000216.1:0-4552 GCA_964484575.1 uncultured Candidatus Bathyarchaeia archaeon
TATCCGGCGGTCCTTCCGCGTGAGCTTCTTGAACTCTTTGTAATGCGCCTTGCAGAGGTATGCTCTGCGCGCATTTCCGATGTTCAACCCCGTATGTGCCACTTTATCGGTTGAGATAGAGCGAATCGCAGTGGCGCCGCAACCTACAATGCTGCATGATTGTCCTTTCTCAACTCTACCCATAGGAATCTTGCCAACATGGTAGACTCTTCCTGAAAAAGATGGTTTTCAACATTCGCTATATTAGGAGCCTCTTACCGTCCTAAAGGTGGGCTGATCATCTGAACTTAAAGTCGAGGAATAAGGAGAGGAGATCATTCCAGTTGCAGATTAGTTCACGCCGCGCTAAACTAATTGGTATAGCAACTTTCCTTATCGTACTGGCCATTGGTGTTACAATTTACAGTTATTACGAAGCCCAGCATCAGGAGCTGATCCAGTTCCTTGTACAGTATCGCGCTTACAATCCGAACTTCAATTACGAAGCCCTCGCAGAAGTGAACGTTGATGCTTTGCAGAGACCTAATGGTAACTTTACCGTGGAGAATTTGATGATCAGTTACACGTTCAACTCGGCCGATGAGTATGATAGTGTGCCATATTTTCGGCTTACTTACGAATCCGGGCCACCTTGTAACGTGTCACAGTTTCCTTCTTCCAGCAACTGTCGCGAGATGTTGCTGATTATCCCGAACAATAATATTACGAACTTGGCCTCTCCAACGCGTCAAGGTCCAGGCTACGTTCTGTATGCTGGGCCTCTCAATAGCTTCGTTTTCGATTTGGAAACAGAGATGGGGCAACATATCGCGTGGCGTCTTTACTTGTTCTTGTTGACGTATGTGGGAACTTAAGTAGCGCCGTCCGTATGGTTCGCTATAATATTACCCAAGCTTCTTCCTACGATAGGCGAGCAGAATTATAGGTGTTACGAGAGAGACGGGCAAAGTCCATTGTCCGCTGATAATCTCAGGCACGCTCGCACCAACGAAAGTTAGGTCCGCATGTTCAGCGGCACCGTTCACGAGGGATATGTGATTGCCGGACGAATCGACGACTGTAGTGTCGAAACTTATCGTTGGATTTGTGTCTAACGTAGTTGTTATGACGTACGGATAGATTGGAAGTGAAAACTCCCAGACTCTATGTTTCGAACTGGAGTGAGGCGTCACGGACAGGGTGGTTGCTGCGTGCGAATCAGAACTGACCGTGTTTGCATCCACACCATGCACACAACGACAATACACGCCGATAGTCGCGATTCCGGTCTGGTTCGTATTAAGCGCGAACAAACTGAAGATTTGAGTTTGGTTTTGGGGATTTAGGATCGCACCGTAATAGAATGAGAGCAACACAGCACCCCAGGCAATATCCCCATTTGCGTTCACATAAGTACCTCCATAATCTGACGGGACGTCAATGATTCCGTAGAGGTTTTGAGAATCGTGCACCATCCTGATGTATGCAGGAATGTTGGTTGGGGTCGGTGACCCCACAGTGACGTTTAGCACATATTCTATTGTGTTATCCCATTCGCCCGGGTGCCATTGACCGTCGATCGTAGGCTTAACCGTCGCAGTGCCTACTATTACTTGAAGTGCCGTTTGAGCCCTAACTTGCGTAATGGCTAGGAATGCGATGAGGATAGCAATTGTCAGGGTCAGCTTTCGTGGTTCACTGTTGCACATGTTTTAGCACAACTTAATCGTAGTTGTCGCTTTCGGATTAAATGTTTGCAGTTGCGCGCTGGCTTGAGATAATGGATTTCCCCTACAGTCACATATGCATCTGGGTCCGCAATTATTCTGTTTCAGTGTTGTCGATGCAGGGGGATATTCAGACTGTTTGGGTACAAACGCTACGCATGAGATACTTACAATGCCGCTTGTAGAGTATCGTGCCTTCCATGTGGTACTGGCCACACATGGAACATCTGGATTCAAACAATATGTAACTGCCTCAGCTTGGCTTCCTTTGGGCCTAATAATTTCATTACGCATCCTTGTACTAGACAACTTGTCTGGAAAACTTATCCAGTCCCGTCTCAAATGTCCACATTTCTAACAGACCTGCCCCGCTGAGCCGGAAATGATGTTAATTAAGAGTAGGGTGTTTGTTTGACCGACTATCGTTGCTAGGGCGAATACGTGCAAGATACCAGGAAATGATGCAGCCCGTCGGAAGGTATCTGGGCTCGTCAGGTGTAACGCCAAACGTGCTGACTACTCTCAGCCTAGTCATTGCATTTGGTGCAGGCACGGCTTACGCCTATAGGTCGCCTATTCTGGGCGCTCTAGGCCTTTTCTCTTCTGGAGTAGTGGACATGCTGGACGGTGCCGTGGCTCGGGCCACTAAGTCGGCAAGTCGCTTCGGAGCTGTCTATGATCATGTCCTCGATAGATACGCAGAATTCTTCGCATTGGCCGGTATTGGATTGGGCGGGCTCAGTGACTGGATCTGGGTTATCTACTGCTTGTTCGGAATGCTAATGGCAAGCTTCACACGAGCTAAAGCCGAGTCCGTTGGCGGACTGAAGAATTGTACTGTGGGAATCGCCGAGAGGCAGGAGAAGCTGATGATTCTGCTGCTTGGGTCAATCTTGCAGCCCTTTATGCCTGGCGCTCTAATGGCGGCAGTCATAGTTGTGGGCACATTATCGCATGTAACCGTTATCCAACGACTTCATTATACCTTCAAGAAGACGAAGAAGTAGGACAATCTATGTTCGACTTGGTTGGAATTGGGAATCCCGTCTACGACTCGATCATCACCCCTCTTTCAAGGACTGACGGGAGGATACTCTCTGGGTGCAGCACAAACAGTTGTCTTGCTGCAAAGCGATTGGGACTTGATCGGGTTGGGTTAGTGGGCAGAATAGGGGAGGATTACGCTAGCCGTCTCCGCTCTGATCTCACTAAGTACGGTATCGTAGCGAGCTTGGATTCAATGGACAGTCAGACGGGTGGTTTTCATTTGGAGTACGATGAGATGGGTAACAGGACCCTGCAGGTGCTGGGTATTGCTGGCAGTATAGGTCCGAAGAACATCGTTGACGATTTCCTTGACGCGAGATTCATCCTTATCGGACCAATTTTAGGAGAGGTTGACTTAGGGCTGGTAAGTTTCCTTAGGGACTCGTCAGACGCTACGCTGTTTCTGGACCCGCAGGGATTGATTCGCTTGATCGGAGAGGATGGGAAGATCATCCATGAATGCGATAGAGGTTTGTTTAGCAAAATTCTGGACCTGGTCGACTTCGTTAAACCCAATGAGCCTGAGAGTGTAACGATTACCGGGTTGGAGAATCCTGTGAAGGCATTGAGGTTTCTTCAGGAGATGGGTAATGCGTTTCCACTCATAACTCTAGCAGAGAAGGGGTCTGTGTTTATCGAAGATGGCAAAGAGTGCTGGATTCCTGCCTACAAGACGAGGGCGATTGACCCTACAGGGGCCGGTGACGTTTATGGGGGCTCCTTCATTGTGGAGTATCTGAGTACGAATGATTATTTTGAATCCGCCTTGTTTGCGTCAGCTGCGTCGTCTTTGATGGTAGAGCAGGTGGGACCCGACTTCAAGCTTGATCCGTCCGAAGTAAGAAGGAGAGAGGCGGTCATACGGACAGGCTAATCACGCGGCGATAGCGTGATGGTTTACCGTAATGTTAGTACCTTCTTTCGTCCTCGGACCTTACCTTCGTGAGGCCGAAGTGAACGGCGCAAGAGACGCAGTAGAACTTGACGACTCTCTCGCGTGCAATGTAAGTGCCGTGTGACCGTAACTCGCGCGCCAACGATGGATCTACGAGCGAGGTCCATCTCGTCTCACGCTTCGCCTTATCCCTTGGAACCGGCCTTCCGCAATGGGAGCATTGTATCATGACGCTGCTTCCTTTTCCACCTTTGCTGCGCCCTCGTGACTTTCTCTTTTTCGTCAAAGTATTTCCCAATTCGATAGTATTGGTTCCCTGCTTAAACGTTGTGTAATTTCGAAGATTAGAAATGGGAGTTTGTGTAGATTCAGTAGGATCTGGCGAAGTATCCGACGGCCTTGCTGGGTTTCCCACATTTTACGCAGGCAGCGAAGGTGGCTTCGTCTTGGAAGGGGAGGGTGCGAATAGTTGCTCCAACTTCTGCTTTGATTGCATCTTCGCAGTCAGAGCTGCCGCACCAGCATGCCCGCACGAAACCGCCGTTAGTCTCGATTATTCTCTTGAATTCTTCGTAGTTGTCAGCTTTCCGAATGCTGGATTTTAACGCAGCGGAAGCTCTTTCGAACAGGCCGTTTTGAATAAGCTGTAGGTTCCTTCGCACCTCTTGTACCAGCTCATGATCGTTTATGCTCAGCTTCTGTAGGTCGTTTCGTCTAACTATTGTTACTTGTTTGCGTTCGACATCTCGTGGTCCAACTTCGATGCGGAGGGGGATGCCTTTCAGTTCCCATTCATTGAACTTCCAGCCTGGTGTATACTGTTCTCGATCGTCTAGGTGCACTCTGAAGCCAGAGTTCTTGAGGGTTTCAGTGACGTGGCTTATCTTCTCGTTGATACCTTGCT
>CAZAGP010000217.1:0-10041 GCA_964484575.1 uncultured Candidatus Bathyarchaeia archaeon
GAGGAACGTAACCGCTTGTCCATAGCAAGGATCCGTCGGCTGATCTTGGAATATCCGACCCAACGAGAAGAACGTTCGGCCCAATGGATGCGGCCCCGTAAGAGTTGCCCGCGCACGCCACGCTTGTCCCACAATAGCTCAGCGCAATTAACGAATCGACTTGCCTCCAGTATGTTCCATTGAGATAGGACAAATCGCTAAAACGCACTGGACCTAGCGGTGTAGACCTATTCTCAGCTGCTGACGCTTCGGCCACGGTAAAGGCGGGATCCGTAGAATAACTTAGTGGAAATTTCGAAGTCACGATCACCTTGTTGTCCAGGACGAAATTCCAAGAGTTCAGCGAGCTTGGCTGAATCGAGTATAGGTGGCGCGTTCCATTCTCTCCGGCCGAGCCGGATGGTCCTATCTCATAATAGAAGTTGTGCTTAAATCGGTTCGGCCAATACTGCCATTGCCAACGAGCGTCCGAATTAGAAATTTCTTGTGAGGGTCCGAAGCATGACAGTTGTTCGCCGTTTAGTTCACCATTCAAACAAAACGTACCTGGTTCCAGAGAATACCCGAATTGAATGAACGACCCATCCGCTAAATTATCACCGACCCAAAAGTATTGTAAATTGCCCTGCGGCACAGCGTACTTATGCGTCTCGATTTCCACCTGCACTCCGTTATTAAATCGCGAAGAATCATCACCCCATGCCCCGATTTTGAAAGTAGTCTCAGCCTGCGGAACCGGTGATTGAAGGAAAATCAAGTTAATTAGCAGCATGATGGTGAACCATGCCACTCTGTTCAAGGTTGCTTCACGTCTTAAGTGCTAAACCGATTTCATTAACGCGCTGCGTTCTATAACCGCCCTTGGTCTGTAAAAGGTTGTATGTCATTGCGACGCACACACTCCCTTATTCTCTTGGCGCAGCAGTGATTGTGGGGATGACCTGACTTGCATTGGGGATAACTGATATTGATGCCTGTGCGCCTAGTGCGCGTTGAGCAGACTGTAGAGCAGCATTCATCGTCTTTGCAGGTTTAAGGCCGAATGTATGTTCTATTTGATGATCCGGGACTGTTGAAACTAGGTACACCCTGTGATTGCTTAATGCCCTGAGGAGGTATGCTGCCTTCCAACCGAAATAGTTGAAACGGTGTCGTAACCGAGCTTCCAGATGGCGGGCTTCCTTATGCTCGTTTGCCCAACTGTAGAAATCTGAGTTGCCATGACCATGAGAACATTCTGCAGCAACAATTAATGCACCATTTCTCTTCAGCGCAGATAACCCTGCCGGGAACGATTCAACTGCACTGAGCAACGATTCGTCGAAGGGCATTCCTCCAACGCTCATGATGACGATGTCTGCTGTTCTACTGGGATGAATTGTCATCACTTGCCGAATCGTTTCCCCTAAGCTTTCAATCGTCGCGTCAAACTTGTCCAGTCTCAGTCCTATTGGAGCGAGTTCCGAATTAAGGACCAACCCTAACCCGTACACCTTGCCCAAAGCAGATGTCACTTCTACTCTTTCTTTGAGCAGCTCATGGGGATCCAGAGGTCTATTTCGCACAAGTTGAGCGCGGGCAGACTTTTGAGAAGCCAAGCCAGGAAAAATCGTGTCAGATAACCCTGATAGCCCTAGGGTATGATTTGGCCACAATTCTCCAACCGCTACAGTCAACACGTTGCCTATAACCAAATTATTCAACGAGGGGGCAAAATCAGTTGAAGCATATTCCAGGGGAGTCGTGGCTGAACTTTCTGGAGAATGGTGAACAATCTGTACCTCAGCTGGTAGGCCCTCTATCGCGATGGATTTTGGTGTCTGGAGAACAGTCATAGCACTTGCTGGTGTTCCTTCTTTGATGAGTCGATTGATCAACGATCGTACTGCAGTCTTAACTAGGTCGCTGTTTCTGCTTTCGCCGACAACTATGCAGACGTGGTCGGTAGTCTTGGCAATGGCCAGAAGCTCGCTGGAGGGTAAGCTAACCACGTCAAGACTCACATTTTGTCCTTCAGATTGTCGTGGTTGCAAAATGTCAATAAGGTTCTCGTCAGGTATCCGAACCGGGACTTCGGATAAGCCGTACGGTAACCAAATTTCAACCATGGATTGCATCACGACATGCTGGAACTTGAATTGTGCTTTTCCCGCCTTGGAAAGAATTAAACTAGTCGAGTCATAGGTAGTAACCGATCTACTTGGTCAGCAATCGCGAGATTGAAGAACTTGGACGAATACTCCTAAAGACTGGTTCGCTCAGGTTCGGCACATTCAAACTTTCGAGCGGAGCGCTCAGCCCGTACTACATTGATCTACGTCTGATTCCAAGTGATCCGGAAGCATTCAAGAAAGTCATCGGTTATTACTCTTCCGTGCTCCAAGGAGAGATTTTAGAACGTTCACATAGTATTGCGGGTATTCCCACAGCTGGGATCGCCTACGGAGCAGTGCTCGCATTCAATCACCGGAAACCGTTCGTTTACGTGAGAAAAGAAGCTAAGGAACACGGAGCAGGGAGAAGAATCGAAGGACGACTGTTCCCTGGGGTCAAGGTATTGATCTTGGATGATGTCGTAACCTCTGGGAATAACTTGGTTAACGCCATAGATGCTATACGAACCGATGGAGGCGTGGTCGAAGATGCAGTCGTGTTGCTAGATAGAGAGCAAGGGGGGTCGGTCAACCTGGAGAAAACAGGTGTCAAGCTTCACTCGTTCGCGAAGATTTCGCGCATTTGCGAGGTACTGCGGGACAACGGCTCAATTGACGAATCACAGTACACTCAGATCGTGGACCAGATAGGAAATGTGTCAGCTTCAAACGACTAATCGTCGTCTTAGGATCGCTACAGTTGATAATCCGGTTAGTGACCCATGATCAGTTTGTCGAGTCAGAACCTCCCAGAATCCTCCGCAGGAATCAAGTTATTGATTTACCTGATTTCTTCGAGAAGAATAACGGAAACTCGCGCCCTGGAAGAGCGACCTGATCATAGCGTGAACTAGACTGCTACTCTCGCGTCTAGGTCTAATCACGATACGTTCATTTATCCGCCGTTGTAAACGCAGATTAGGATTGTTATGGTCGCACCCATAGCCAGTATAGTTTCGGCTGGCATCTCGAAGTTCGGTGTCCGCGACGGAATCTATAGTAGAGAATTGTTTGCCGAAGCCGAGAAGGAGGCCATTGAAAAGTGCCCGAACCTTGACCCTCGCAACGATGTCCAAGCACTCTTTATTGGAATGATGAGCGAGTCGTATGAACATCAGGCGCACGTTGCGCCACTAATGCTCGACTGGGTCGGATTGCTGCCTAAACCTGCATTTCGAACGGAAGGCGCTTGCGCTTCATCAAGCGTTGCTCTTAGAGCAGCGTTATTTTCCATTGCCTCAGGTATTTACGACGTTGTGCTTGTTGGAGGAGTCGAAAAAATGACCCACGTCAGTACTACGGGTGTAACTGAAATCCTTGCGATGGCCTCTGATTTTCCGTTTGAACAATGGCATGGCGTCTCGTTTCCGGGCATATTCGGTATGATGGCAGTCGATCACATGCACCGCTACGGAACTACTGAGGAGCAGCTAGCAAAAGTCGCAGTCAAAAACCACGACCATGGAGTGTTGAACGAGAAAGCCCATTTTCAAAAGCGCATTACGGTTAACGATGTTCTTTCATCCCAACCTGTTGCATGGCCTCTCAAACTTTACGATTGTTGCCCTCGAAGCGACGGTGCTGGCTGCATAATACTCACGTCACCGAAAATAGCTAGGAAGTTCACAGACACACCAATCCACATTATTGGTTCAGGACATGCGCAAGACACTCTGAGCTTATCTGAAAGGGAAAATTTCAGCACGATGCAAGTCACAAGACTCGCATCTAGAGATGCGTATAAAATGGCACATGTGACTCCTCGGGACATCGACGTAGCTGAGGTCCACGATTGTTTCACAATCGCTGAAATAATGGCTTACGAAGATCTTGGCTTCTGCAAACCGGGGGAAGGCGGAAAATTAATCGACGAAGGTCAAACCCACATTGGAGCGAAAATTCCAGTGAACACTAGTGGCGGATTAAAGGCGAAAGGGCATCCCGTCGGTGCGACTGGCGTGGCTCAGGCATGCGAAATCTTTGAACAACTCACAAACCAAGCTGGGAAAAGGCAAGTCGCCGGCGCCGAGATCGGCCTTACCCAGAACGTTGGAGGAGCTGCCTCTACGGGTCTAGTACATGTGTACCAGAGAGGAGATTGAGAATGTCTAACACGACCATTAAGCGAGAAAGTAAATCCTCTTTCGTAACAGATAAGGCTGGAACAGTGCTACCGACGATACAGAACTTCTACAATTATTGTGCTGAACGGAAACTAATGGGTGTACGATGTGCAAAGTGCGGAGCAATATCTTGCCCACCTCGCGCAATCTGTCATCGGTGTCTAAATGACCAATCCTCATGGGTCGAGTTCAGCGGACGAGGAAAACTCTTGACCTATACCATAATCCACTTCCCACCGACCCAGTTCCAGGCCCTTGCACCGTACGCAGTTGGCATCGTTAAGCTTGAAGAAGGGCCCCAGCTATCGACTATGATCAAGAACGTCAAAGTTGAGGAAATTCGAATCGGAATGTCGTTACAAGTTGACTATGAGACGGCCATCCCGAAAGAATGGCCAAGATGGGCTAGATACTTTTTCAAACCCGAATAACATGACATTCCGATTAGAATAATTTAATCTCCAAATTATTAATATAGGAATAAGAAAAACGCAAGCGTCCTAAACTGGAGGCAAAAGATGCAATGTACGAAGCTCACCTCACAGGCAATCTTCCGAGACCTGAGCAACTCATTGATGCGTCGAGACAATTTGACCGCGGAAGGCTAAGTGAGGATACGCTGGAAGACAACCTAACAAATTCAACTCGCGCAGTGATAGAGTTACAGATCCGAAACGGGCTAGATCTGTTGGTTGACGGCGAATTGAGCTGGCAAGATCTATTTCGACCGTTCTCAGAACTTTTCAACGGAATTGACTTAGGCACGCTGACGAGGTGGTTTGATAATAACACGTTCTACCGCGTCCCAATTATACGTGATAAAGTAAGTCGAAGCAAGGTAGCTTTTGCTCGGTACTATTGTGATAATTTAATGCCTAAGTGGGCAAGGAGTAAAGCGATTATGCCCGGGCCATATACGTTCGCGAAACTCTCAGAGGACGCAGCCTACCCCAGCCTTGCAGACCTCGTTGACGATCTAGCTCACTCATTATCCGACCTATCACGCGAGTTGATTCAGAGGGGATACCAATTTCTTCAATTCAATGAACCATCGCTCTGCACGGCCTCTAACGAGGAGTTAGAAATCGCCGAACGAGGGTTCGAATCATTGGCTAATAATGGCGCCAAAAGAATAGTTCAGACGTACTTTGGCAGCGTAAGTCATGTCATAGATACGCTTCTAGACTTCCCTGTTGACTGTATTGGTATTGACCTCTACGCCAATGACATTACTAGTTTCAGCGAATATTCATTTGATCGCGAGTTGAGCTGCGGCTGCATTGACGGACGTAACTCGCTAATCGAACCTGCTGATCAGGTCGCAGAATTGATGCTTAAGGCAAGAAATGTTGTGGAACCGCGTCAATTGTATGCTGGCTCGAGTTGTGATCTAGAGTTCCTGCCCTACTCGGTAGCTGAGAAGAAGGTCCAGCTATTAGGGATCGTAAGGAGGAAGTTGAATGCCCAATAAGCTGTTTCCAACTCAAGAGATCGGTAGCCTGCCAAAAGCTCCTTGGCTCCTCTCCTATTTGCGCGGCAAGAACGTAGACTTATCGGACCTCGATCACTTGGAGAAATGGTCAGACATTTGTAAGTTTGAAAGCAAGAAAGATGCCCTGGATATTCTAACTCATCCTAAGACAGCTGAAAAGGAGAAGTACTTGCGAGAATTAGCGTCACTCTTCGGAATACGCTTCTTAGAATCAACAGGCCTTGACATCGTATACGACGGAGAAGCAAATCGGGTTGAAATGTATGAGCACGCTATCAGAAATGCAACTGGATTTGTATTCTATGGAAGAGTTCGTTCATTCGATAACCGATACTACAGAAAGGGGGCTTGTGTTCATAAAGTTGGACTTCGCCTCCCTTATCATGTGGACGAGTTCAAATACGTCGCGAAGCACGCAAAGAAAGAAGTAAAGGTTCCCATTACTGGACCATATACACTAGCAGAATGGTCGTTCAATGAATTCTACCAGGAAAAACTGATGCGCAAAGGCACTGACTTCAGGAGGGTCAAGCAAGAAGCCAAGCGAGAATTCCTGCTTGACATTGCCAATGAGCTGCTCAAACCAAACATTGAATCTCTCGTTCAAGCAGGTGCACATTGGATTCAAATTGACGAACCCGCACTGACAACGCGTGCTGAAGACGTTCCGTTATTCGTCGAAGCCTTCAACGAATGTACACGCGGAGTAGACTGTAAGTTAAGTGTACACATATGCTACAGCAATTATCCGTCTCTGTATCCGCACGTACTTGAACTGAAAAATTGTAGCCAATTCGCTCTGGAATTTGCAAACCGAGATAGCGGTCGGCACTCCGCATACAATCAACTGCAATTGATTAAAGACGCGGGTGATACTCGCGAAATCGGTCTGGGGGTCGTTGACGTCCACGTCAACGACATAGAAGAGCCCAAAATCATAATGAATAGAATTCTTGAGGCTGCAAGGTTCATTGAACCAACCAAGATCTACGTGAACCCCGATTGCGGACTTAGAACACGCGCTTGGAATGTGGCCTATTCGAAGCTTCAAAACATAGTTACGGGAGCGGATCTCGCAAGGAAAGCCATGGATGCCTTCAATTGACGCGTCTTTCCGATATTCTTAGAGCGCATGGACGAATTTTAACAACTGAATTCCTTCCCCCAAACTCCCCTGATCTCAGCGTATTAGTCAGAGATGTATTGGCAATCGCAGATGTTGTGGATTGCATCAGCATCCCAGAAATCAAAGCAAATTACAATAACCTGCCCAGACACCGAATGAACCCTTTCTACGTCGCACTCAAAGTTCGTGACTTAACGGGCATCGAAACACTATTTCACTTAACTCCTCGTGACTATAATAAGAATGCTGTCGCGGGTACCCTGCTCGCAGCCGCACATTCGCGACTAAACAATATGCTCGTTATTGGAGGCGATAGGTACAGCTACGATGAAACTATTGGCGTGGCGAAGAACGTGTATGATTTCACTAACAGTGTAGAAATGATTCGGGGGATCAGGGCGTTCGAAGACGAATTCGACCTAGACGCTTCCGACCGATTCTTTGTAGCAGCAGGAACTGACCCCACGATCTTGTACTCTCAAAGTAAAATGAAACTCGAAAAGGAGATGGGTAGAGTATTGGCTAGACAAGATGCAGGGGCGGATGCTATACAAACTCAACCCGTCTTCGATTTAAGCTGCTTAGAGTTCATTGACATAGCAAGGGAACACGGAGTCAGACTACCGTTCATGATAGGTTTACTGCCCCTTCAAAGCGAAACTGACGCCAATTACATAGAAAGGAGGTTTGGAATACGGATTCCAAGCGACTATAAGATGTTAATAAGTGATCGTTCCACTGGAGAACGCAAAGCTTGCGAGCTTGCCATCAAGCTAGCAGACAGCGGTGTAACATGCTTGCATGTTTATCCGCGTGAAGACTCGAAGTTCGTGCTGCAAGTAGCTGAAGCAGTAATGGGCCGGAAGAGAGCTTAACGGATCTGCAACAGCAAATCATCTTTCCTGACCGTATCTCCTTCTTCCACATTAATTGAAGCCACTCGGCCTGCTCTGTGTGACACAACCTCGTTCTGCATCTTCATCGCTTCTAGAATGATCAGCGGTGTACCTACAGACACCTCTTCGTCCGGTCTCACCAGGATACTTGTGATTCTCCCAGGCATGATTGCATGGACATCTCCACTCTTCAAACCTGAGCTTGACTTCATCGGCTCTAAATCTTGCTTATCAATGGGTGTAACATTGAAGAGAAACGATAGGCCGCCAATCCAGATATCAACCCTGTTCGGACTAAGTATTCTTGTCCTCGCATGGGTTCTCACGCAATCGCGTTTGACCGTCCAAGTGGAAATTTCCTCTAACCGGTCACAAACGCATTCGATCGTGTCGTGCATCAGTTTGACTTGGTATTTCTGTTTGTCCTGCGATTCTACCGTAGCCGTGTATGCTACTTCATTCGATTGAACACGATATTTTCGCAAATTACAAGCCTTGCCTATGCATTTGCATGCGAGCAAAACGTTGCCAGTTCGATCTATGCACACGAAAGCTATTTGGTGGTCCACGGAGCGTCATGGCCGCTGCCGCTAATGCTGCAGCGGTCTCTTCAAGATGGTTAAGCGCTTCCACAAGTCTAGGCTCCAGATTATCTAGATATGTTGTATTGAAGTCTCCATAGTTGAAATTCTTTTCAGTCGTTATTAGTTGGTGCAGAGGAATCGTCGTCGGAATGCCCGCGACCTCTATTTCGTTAAGCGCACTTCTCAATCGCCGTATCGAGTCTTCGCGATTTCTTCCGTAAGCAGCAAGTTTCACTATGAGAGAGTCATAGTATTCAGGCACCAAGTACCCTGAGTAGATTGCTGAGTCTACTCGTACTCCCGGCCCTGCGGGGGGGTGGTAGTAAGTTACCTTCCCTGGCGAGGGGTTGAAGCCGTTTCGAGGGTCTTCTGCGTTTATTCGACAGTTGATTGCCCATCCTCGTATCTTAACTTCATTCTGCGAAAGGTTCATGTGCGATTCAAAAGCAATTGAGAGTTGTTCTTCGACGATATCAATGCCGGTAGTGAGTTCTGTAACTAAATGTTCCACCTGCAGCCGCTTGTTCACTTCTAAAAAATAGAAGGACTCGGAATCATCAATAAGAAATTCGACAGTGCCAGCGTTTGTGTACCCTGTTGCTTCAAGTCCCTTCCTTGCGGCGCTGGAAAGAGTAAACCTCATTGCATCATCGATTCCGATAGATGGTGACTCTTCGAGAAGTTTCTGATGCCGCCGTTGAATGCTGCATTCCCTCTCGCCAAGGACTACGACATGACCCCTTTTTTCAGCGAGTGTTTGGATCTCGACATGCCGTGGGTTGGCAAGTTTCTTTTCGATGTACAATTCGCCCCTGCCGAACGAAGAGGTAGCTTCCATCCTTGTTAGATGGTAGACTTTGCGGATTTCTTCCGCTGACTTTGCGATTCGCATGCCGCGTCCGCCGCCCCCGTAGACTGCTTTGAGTATTACGGGAAATCCAATATTCTCGGCTACCGCAACTGCTTCACTTTCACCTTCTAAAGGCTTGACTGAACCGGGGATTATGGGGATACCAACCTCTTGCATTGTCTTCCGTGCAGTTAGCTTGTTCTCGAGTTTCTCTATGGAATCACTTGAAGGACCTACGAAGACTTGGCCATGTTCCTCGCATGCTTTTGCAAAGCGGGCGTCTTCCGAGAGAAATCCGTAACCGGGGTGAATTCCGTCGCACTCTGTTTCTATGGCGGCGCGAATTACTTCATCCGCGTTCAGGTAAGTTTCTTTTGGTGTCGCACCAGACAGAGAGAACGTGTCATCGGCATATTTCACCGGTAGGGAGTTCCTATCAGCGTCCGAACAGAGAAGTACCGTTGATATTCCGAGCTTTCTGCAAGTGCGAATGATTCTAAGCGCTATCTCTCCGCGATTAGCGATTAGGAGTTTAATGGGCATCGACAGTCCCTGGTGTTAATTGTCATAAAGGAATGTTGCCATGTTTCTTCAGAGGAGTAAGTTCCCGCTTTTCAAGCGTGACTTCTAGGGCGCGAATTAGTCTGGGTCTCGTATCCTGCGGTTCAATGACGTCATCTATGTAGCCCCGCCTAGCAGCCACGTACGGCGTGGCAAATCGTTCACGATATTCTGAGGCTAGTTGCTTAATCGTTGATGACTGGTCCTCCGCCTGCGCGATTTCCTTTCGGTAAATGATCTTGATCGCTCCTTCAGG
>CAZAGP010000218.1:0-5027 GCA_964484575.1 uncultured Candidatus Bathyarchaeia archaeon
GTAAACCAAACCGCTATGAAGGAGAGCACTAAGAGTGAGCTTCGAATCTCTTTAGGCCATTTCGAGTAACTCGAAGCAAGATAGATCAGTATAGCAATACCGACCCCAAACGCTACGGCGTCCCAAATGCTTAGAAAAACAAACTCTGTGAGAAGCGATACTGGTGGCATAAACATGGGTGGAAAAATCATTGCTTGAGCGAAGAAACCGACCAAGGTTGAGACGCCTGCGACCACAACCAGAACAATCTTAGTAATTTCTCTTGTCATGAACTCACCTTAGCATTTGGCCTTGCGATCATCGAATCCCGAAATCGATGCTTAGCGGGCGAGCCTCGCATTTCAATAAATAAGCACATCCCTTGACGCAATTATCAATCGGGAAAGCGACCTGTTACGGTTTTCTCTGCGAATCCGACATGTGCTAAAGCAGAAATGAGAAGACCTATTTTGCGTGTGCCCTTGGTGGAACAACACTCCTTGACTCGAGGTACTGTAGTCACGTCTCGTGCTCGTTTACGAATTGCCCAGTAGTCGAGCCCTCTGGATTCCTCGGAGGATGGCGTATGAGATGAGTGTGGATGGAACCAATTGCAAGATCAGGTACATAGGTAAGGCAAGTAAGTAGACTTCGAAAGGTAAGCCGAGAACTGAAACAACTACGACGTAGGTAAGCGGGACATCTAGTAGAGCACAAGTGGAGCTCAGCAGGATCAGTCTTGAACGGAGCTTGATGTTCGGTCGCGCCCGGGATAATATTTTGGAGATGCTTCCTACTACAACTGCGAATACGAGGTTGATGAAAGGCCACAGCCAGGAAAGCGGGTTAGCTTCCGTAATCAATCCTAGGAACGCTTGAACTTCAGTGGTTAGAATGGCTCCAACAGGACCGAATAAAGTTGCTGAGACGAGTAGCCAAGTGTAAGTGTTAACGAAACCCAGAGGAGTAGCGCTTCCTCCAGTGAGAACAGCATCAGCCCGCTCGGCGATTGAGGTTATTGCTCCTGCAACCACTCCGAACATGATCGCCGTGATTACATCCTTCTTCCCGAGTTCTATGTCTGCTAGACGCATTTCGATAACCCGTATATCAGTAACTAATCAAGTGAGAGTAGTTGGAATATTTGAATGCGCCTCACAAAGCATAGCTATCGGTTCCGACGGGGCACCGGAGCTTGAGCTTAATGACTTCCTGATGTTGGCCGTACGGAATGTTCACGAGTTTGAAAGGAATCTTCTTGTAAACTAGAATAGCCCGCGCTTTCTCGCAGTAGTGACTTGGCCGGAGATAGTACAACGTCACTTTCGACATGACGGTCAAACTGTTCGAGATGTATGCAAAGAAAAAACTTTGTCTCAGCTGCGGCTCTCGAAAAATTCAGCGGTTACTGTTCGATTCCAGTAACCGTTGAGGCTCACTTCATCTCACTGCATACGTCGAGGATAGGCAAGCAGTGGTTCTGGGATCGAATGAAATCCGTTTACCAGCCGCTGCCGGATGGAGTTGTCGTTGTTGCGGCCGATGATACGTCGGAGAATGGTGTTGGTACGGTGCAAGCGAACCATACGTTCCCAACGCCTTGACCGTTAACGTCACCCGGGTTCATGTCGTTACCAAAGTAGTATAGTGGCCAACCGTCATACGCTAACTGTTTACTCCCATCAGGCCGAGTGATCACCGTGAAGCTACTGGCGCTCAAGCTTGAAGGAAGAACCAAGTTGGAGACAAAGAACGCTGGCCACTTATCACTGCAACCAGCCGCACATGCACTCGTCCCACTGTTCTGAACATCACGCATAAACGTGTACAAAGTAAATCCGGTCCCATTCACCAAGTAAGACCCTAAACCAGACTTAGAAGCCACATTGACTGAATACCCATTAGTTTGACCATACTGTGAAGAACTCAGTTGAGCATACCCCGTCATGTTCGACGAGGTTAGATAGTAGCCGGCAGATACAGCCACTAGTGCGACAAGCGCCACTGCTAAGACTATTCTCAGCTTGGATTTAGTTTGAGGCATTACAAGTCACAAGCTACTACGCACGTCGTATCAACCTTTAAACCCATACCCTGTCCTGTTCAAGCGACTGCCTAAAAGGCGATCACTTGCCGTAGCTCGGATTGATGCGTAATGGCAAGTCTAGAGGTTAAGAGTTTTAGTGTACCGGATGAAGTACGGAACTTCGATAAGGGGAGACTTGATCTTGTGAAGTTTGGCGGGGCGGTTGTTGGGCGAGGAGTATTCCAACCAGGGTGGCGCTGGTCAAGCTCAGTTAAGCCGCTTGTTAAGACGAAAAGTTGCGAGGCTCCACACTTTCAGTATCATGTCTCGGGAACCCTGCATGTAATCATGGATGACGGGACGGAGAAGGACTGTAAGCCTGGTGACATCTCTCTACTGCCGTCAGGTCATGACGCTTGGGTAGTGGGGAACGAGCCTGTTGTTGTAGTCGACTTTCAAGGTATGGTGGATTACGCTAAGCAACTAAAGTGAGTTGGATGATTATTCTCGTCCGCTTGGATTACGATGGTGACGATCTCCCAAACGATCTGAAAAAGATCAACAAGCTTCACTCGAAGATAGAGAAAGCGGTGGGAGGCAGGATAGAGGGTCCGTACTTTCCCCAGCAGGGTTCACTTCTCTACATATTTCACGTTGACAAGTATGAGAGATTGAACGAAGCTGGCAGAATCTTCTATTCCGAAATGGGAAAACTGAGGCTGCCGTTCGTGCCAAACACGTACGAAGTCGCGGTGACACCAGAGGAATTCTTTGGATGATCACGCAACAATTGGAACTGGGAGGGAGGTGAGTTTTGAATGGCACTTTACAAGTGTGAGGCGTGCGGGAAGGAATATGCTTCGCCAGGAAACTGTTGTGGAAAGCCTATGACTCAAGTCGCTTAGGAAGGCTTTGACTGCAGAGCCTTTCTCAGCCTCTCATATTTCGATGGATCGTCGCCCACGTCGATTGAGATAGCTTCCTTTCCAATGTAGATGGGAATCCACTCATCATACGCGCGTTGACCGCGCGACTTCGCCACTCTCACCTGCCGTTTCTGGCGACCTTCAACCTCAAGGATGCGAAATTCAACCGAGAAGTCCATCAGCGTCTGTAGTCGCCTAAAATTTTCTTCACTAACCGTTCCAGTTGCAAGCGAGGTCAAGAATGCACCTCCTTTCGATTTCACTTTAGCCGCCACATTTGAAAGGAATTGTACGACTAGTTGTGGATCTTTATACGTGAATAGAGGGGTCGCTGAATCCACGATGACTTTAGGACTCCCCAGCT
This sequence comes from uncultured Candidatus Bathyarchaeia archaeon, assembly GCA_964484575.1. Taxonomy (GTDB): domain Archaea; phylum Thermoproteota; class Bathyarchaeia; order 40CM-2-53-6; family 40CM-2-53-6; genus FEN-987. The sequence goes on from CAZAGP010000218.1 coordinate 3,296, forward strand.
TAGCCCTCTCGTTAAGCAAATCCGTGATCAGCAGGCTCAGCTCATTTAAATCCATCCTGTTCTTCAGCGCAAATTTCTCCTGACTTGATACTCCTGCGATTGAGGAGTAGCAGTCCGCCAGCGTGACGATACCCTGACCTTCGTACTCGAACAGTTTCTGATGAGTGTAACCTCCAAGTGGAGTTCGAAGGTTGACTGGGGAATCATCGAAAGCGAGCAAGATAGTTGGTCTATGATTTCTGGCGTAGAAATCCATCCAATGATGAAGTGTTGGGGTTTTCCCAGATCCAGGCGGTCCTGTCAGTACCATGGTGAAACTATCAGGCAGCCATTGAACAAACTGGTCGCAATGGTTACAATAATAGAACTCAGTGACTTCATCAAACGATGATACCTCACCGCAAAGAGGACATAGTTTAGTTTCAGCCGTTTGCGCTCCCAAACTCAACCGAATCTTTGTCCATAACGTTCGTTAATATACCATGTTGCAGTTCCCGTCAGTTTGGCAAAATACGTTATGGGTCGGTTTTGTGGACGGCGACACCCGCGATAAACCTACTCCACTAACCGCCAACATACCGTTCTACGTCCTTTCCTTGTTTTCAATTGTGCGACTGCTACATTCGGCTCATTCAAGAAAGGGGTATGTTTTTAGATACTACACAAATAGTAACAACGATCAAAATGGCGTTAGGCGAACTCGAAGCAGACATCCTAGGAACAGTGGAGAAGCTTGGAAAAGCTTCAGCTCGTGAAGTTATGAAGGAGGTTAGCAACCGTCACCTTGCGTATACAACGATCAGTACCGTCTTAGACCGCCTTCACCAGAAAGGCATGTTGAAGAGGACGAAGGTTCTTGGTCGAGGTGGAGCCAAGTACATTTACTCCTCCTCATCCTCCATGGATCTTCGTACGAGCATTGTTAACAGAGCGTTAGACAGGCTTGTGAGCGCCTTCGGCCCAAGCATCGTTCCAACAATCTACGAGAGTCTTGACGAAATTTCGAGAGATGAATCTACGGACCTAAAAAGAAGAATCGCGAAAGCTCGAGAGAAGTGATGCTTACTGAGCTTCGCCAGCCTTTACGTTCCGTACTTCACCTCATTGTCGACAATCACAGCCATTCTCCTCTTCATCCTAAGCATCACAGTTACATACGTGACTTTTAGCAGAAGTCAGAGCTCAAGGACTCGATCATGGAGCCTAGGCGTCACGTTAGTCTCCGCAGTAATCATGTGGCTTTTCATTTCCGCGAGCCTAATCCTCTGCGTCGCACTTGCAGGCACATACCAGTCCGAGCTTGCAGAAGGTATTAGAGAGGTCTTCGGCGACGCTATTCTGATCGCAATCGTGGGAGGTGTACCGCTCACTCTAATACTACGCGAGGCAGCTCCTAAAATAATCCTCCGCAGAGTCAAGGACCTACATCAACCATCGACAGAAGTTCTTGAATCATTTGATGCGATCGCAAAGAAGATGGGCGTCGCCTCTTGCCAGCTTCGGCTCACCGCTACCGGAAACCCAATCTGCTTCGCCGTTGACACTGACATCCCGACAGTTGTGATGTCAGAGAGGCTGCTCACATTACTCGACAAAGACGAAGTGGAGGCGGTTCTGGCGCATGAACTTGCCCATATCAGGAATTCAGATACTTCGCTTAAAGCACTAGTGACCGCGTACAGAACAGTACTTCCCATGGATCCAATCATCAGAATGGTGGAAGGAGCCTTCC
>CAZAGP010000219.1:0-5361 GCA_964484575.1 uncultured Candidatus Bathyarchaeia archaeon
ACGAGCATAAGCGAGCGCTCGAGGAAGGTGGCGATCTGTTTCCTGTTAGGCTTAACGCCTTCCACTAGGAAGGTGCGGAAGTTGTTGCAGCCGTCAGTCATGATTCGAATCGACTGCATTATGTTTTGGATCATAAGGGTCTTGTAAACATTCATTTCTAGGTGTCCGCCGGCACCGCCGAAGGTTACTGCGACATCGTTAGCCATGACCTGCACGGCAATCATCGTCAATGCTTCACACTGTGTCGGGTTCGTCTTTCCCGGCATAATCGAGGAACCCGGCTCGTTCTCCGGAAGATCCAGTTCATGCAATCCGCAACGTGGGCCACAACTCAAGATGCGAATGTCATCAGCGATCTTGAATAATGAAGACGCTAACGTCTTCAACGTGCCACTGAGCATGACTAGCGCGTCATGCGCTCCCTGCACCGTAAACTTGTTCGGGGCTGTGACGAAAGGTAACCCGGTTAATTTCGCGATTTCAGCAGCAACTTCCACATCAAACCCGGGAGGAGCATTTACACCCGTACCGACTGCTGTTCCACCCAAAGATAACCGGTAAACCTGCTTCAGGCTCTCATCCAAACGGTTCAGGTTATCGTCTAGCATTCCAGCGTAGCCGGAAAACTCCTGCCCTAGGGTAATGGGCGTGGCATCCTGCAGATGAGTGCGCCCAATCTTAATGATCACATCCCATTCAGCCGCCTTAACGTTGAGGGAATCACGGAGTCGTTTAACCGTGGGCATTAACCGTTCCCTTACGCCCTTAGCGGCGGCAATGTACATTGCTGACGGGAATGAATCGTTCGAAGATTGCGACATGTTCACATGATCATTAGGATGGATAGGAATCTTACTCCCTACAGGATTACCTGCCAGTTGACACGAACGGTTCGAGATCACCTCATTCACGTTCATGTTGAACTGAGTACCGCTACCCGTCATCCAAACATGCAGAGGAAATTGACCCTGCAGTTTGCCGTCCAGAATCTCCTCACAGACTTGAACTATTAGATCACGTTCCTCCCGCTTGAGGTAGCCCATTCTATGATTGACGTTAGCCGCGGCCTTTTTCAGAATAGCATAAGCCTCAATCATTTCCTCGGGAATCAAATCCTGACCAATACTGAAGTGTTCAAGGGAACGTTGCGTTTGGGCTCCCCATAGTTTGTCAGCCGGAATCCTGACTTCGCCTAAACTGTCCGTCTCAGTACGATAAACCTGAGCCGCATCTGACGATCGCGACATAGAATCCACTGAGTCTACAGCGGTGAAACAAAATAATAGTCTAATGGTCTAATAGACCATGCCAGCCGTTCAAATTGCGATGCCTGCACTACTAGGAGGCATACGCACCCGACGGCGGCGAAGTTTACCCAACGACCACGTCTTTTAATCACACCGTGATTCTGGATTGGAATGGGGTTTCTTCAGCCGTACTAGTAAGTGGAGACAACGTTCGAAGAGATGTCCCAGTAGTAGACATAGATGGTGTTGACCCACTGCCAGACGAAAACCAGCAAGATCACAAGAACGAGGTACTTTCTGTTTTTCAATTGTGCGACGGCAATTCCACTCCAAACGCATGCGGGCTGTTGGAGGAAGTAGATCCAGCGAACAACATCCCACCGTATTCCGAACAGAAATGAGTATCCCAGCAGAAGCGGCCACAGGAACCACAGGTACAGAAACAGGTCGGATTTGGCAAATCTCAACCTGGACTTGTAGACCCATAAACCGATCCCGATGGCGGCGAGGGTTAGAAGTGGGGAAAACGATTCATAGTGACCAAACTGATTGGGCCAGTCTGCTGAAAGCGTGAAAGTTGCGTACTGCGACGCATTTGTCGTGTAAAGCTCATACTGTGAAATCAAAGCCTGCCAGTAAAAGACGGCGAATGCCACACCCAAAGCTACGACAAGAGCAAGCAGGCATGAAGGAATTTTCCGCTCCCTCCACCAAATGATCAGATAATAAGGAAACAACACTACTATGGCGAAAAGCATGGATAGATGGTGCGTGAGGAAGAGAATTGTTGACACTATACCTACAGCAACAGCAGTCTCTTTGATAACGAAATAGGCTAGAACGGCGATGAGCAGAAGCCCCGCAATATTCGCGTACCCTCCCCACGCGATCATACTGAAATCGCTCGGAGTTACCATTGCAATAAAGGCGGCCATCGATGCGCCTGCAGTAGATTTCGACACTTCCCTCACGATGAAGTAGATAGGAAAAAGCTGGAGACTGTCGAACACCGCAACGACTACTTTCATAATGAGATACGGGTCAACCGTTGGAAATGCAAGAAAGAAAGCAAGCGAAAACAGATGAAACAGCGGCGGATAGTAGATGGTTAAGTGCTGGCCCCAAATCATAACTTGGATGCTCGTCTTACCTTGAAGTAATGCCTGTGAGAATTCGAAGTGAAAAAGCGGGTCATTTCCCACCCGTGGAAATTTGAGCAACGGGTAAAAGCGGGAAACAAAACCCAGCACGAATAGTAACGGGAGCAAGAATCTTTCCCGCAACCAGAATTTGCAATTTAGCGACCTTACCGCCTCCACTACTCGTGAAAATGCCGTCAACCTGAGTAGGTGCAACCCGTAATTCCAGGTCAATTAAATTCTCTCCCGGCACTCTTGCGGGAACGAACTAATCTCATCCGACCCCTGAGAAGTACAAAAATCATCCTTGGTATGTAAGAGTAGATTCGGATATAGGAACGGCGTTCCCCTCGGTAGGCTTTGACGTTCACGTATTTTACCTTCAGCCGTTGGACTGCACATTCGAAAAGGATGTCATTCGGAACACCCCACGAGTTGGTGACCCATTCAAGGTCGAGCTTCTCCAGTGCGTCCCGTGTAATGGCTGTGAAGCCGCATTGAGAATCTTTGACCTCCAGTCCCGTCAACGCTTGAGTGAGTAGGCTCAAAATTCGGTTTCCTACAAATCGGAAAGTCGACATGTCAGTTTCGTGCATTGATGAGTTCAATCGATCTCCGACAACATAATCGGCATTTCCGTTTAGGACTGGTTCTAGGATTCTCGGAATCTCATGAGGATCATGCTGACCGTCACCCGCAACCACAACCAGTACGTCTGCTCCCCTCTTCAGGGCCTCCCGATAACCGGTCTTGATAGCTGCACCCACGCCGCGGAAAGCGCAAGAGACAACGTGCGTTGCTCCATTCTTGATACTCTCTTTTGCAGTCGCATCAGTACTGTGATCGTCAACGACGATGATGTCGTAAACAATCTCCCTCGGTATGGCTTCCACAACGTTCCCTACACGTCCTCCTTCGTTAAACGCTGGAATCACCACGGCAACCTTTGGTTCATCTGAATGAGCGTGCCGTGTGGGTTCCAAACTGATCAAGAACCTGATTTTGTTAAGTATGCGCAGGAGCGTAATTTGAATACTTGGCGCGCGAGGGCTCTAGGTTAGGTCTTCGTCTTCCGTCGGCAAGATGCTGAATAGCTAGCACTGGGTGGCGTAGGAGCAGGTACGGACCGGAGTAATGCATCACCGGTCTTATTCTTTCTCTCATCTGAGGGTTGTAACAGTGGATGCTACAGTTGAGGCACGTAGGCTTCTCCTCCTTAAAGGGGCAGAGATCAAGCCGTTTGTTACAGTAGACTAGCAACTCGTTACATTCGCGGCAAAGTTGCACGCCACGATGCTTTCCGTGGCAGTAAATCGTGACCATCGCCGCTATGGTCTTCTTCTCCCTTGCCATCCTGCCGGAATTGCTGGTCAACACGTTCGAGGCCAATGAGTCGGGAAACTTAGAGGTTATGCCTGAAATCCTGCGTAGGTGACATGTGGGATAAGCGCGTTACTATGGCCAAGAACGGAGAACCGCGAGAAGTCATTTATACGAAGATAAGAAGCTCAGGGTGAGGACTTTTCAATTTGTCTGGAAAACCTTGGCATGATGGCGGAATTATACCTCCTGAAGCGGGTGAGAAGGTTGTTGCGCGGATGCTCGACATCTACGCAGTCAACCGTGAACCTCGCCTACTTCATCCGGAATGGGATAAAACGGCGCAAGCTAAGCTTGCTGCTCTCGAGAAGAGGACTGGCAAGAAACCTAACCTGTTAGTCTTCGTCATGGATGACGTTGGTTGGGGCGATTTGGGTTGTTATGGGGGAGGCCACGCTCGAGGCGCACCAACTCCGAACTTTGATTGCGCCTCCGCTGGAGGATTACGATTGACCTCGTGCTATTCTCAACCTAGCTGTTCACCCTCACGGGCGAGCATCATGACGGGGCGTTTGCCCATTCGCCACGGAATTCTGCGGCCGCCAATGTACGGTGAGCCTGGAGGCTTAGATACGGAGGTGACTGTTGCTGAACTGTTAAGGAAAGCGGGTTACGTGACCCGTGCGGTGGGAAAGTGGCATTGTGGAGAGAACGCAGCCTCAGTCCCACAGAACAAAGGCTTTGACGAGTTCTACGGGTTCTACGGCGTCTCGGACATGTACACTGAATGGCGTGATAACTACTTCTACCCAGAGATCGTGAATGACCCGTTCGCATTCCAAGCTCTTCAAGCGGCAAAGTTCAACAAACACAACATCCTAGCAAAAACCGGCCAATTCGATATCCCTGAGATTGAACAAGAAGAGATCGATCTCGTGACCGTGAAGGACCTGGACGAGAAATGGGCTGATTATTCGGAGAAGTTCATCCGCAGCATGGAGAAGAGCACCAAGCCATGGTTCCTGTACCACGCAACCCGCGGATGCCACTTTGACAACTATCCGCCTGACAAGTTCAAGGGCAAATCATGCGCCAAGTATCCGTTCACGGACGTGCTCGTCGAATGTGACGACATATTTGGCCGACTCTTTAGAGCGCTCGAAGAGACAGGTCAGGTTGAGAACACGCTCATCTTCATAACCTCCGACAATGGACCTGAGATGGAAACTTGGCCTGACAGTGCCTACACTCCATTCCGGGGTGCGAAGGGCTCCACGTGGGAAGGCGGTATCCGAGTGCCTGGAATCTTCTACTGGAAGGGGATGATTGAATCAGGACGCGTCTCAGATGGGCTCTTCGACTTCTGTGATCTCTTCCCAACTTTCTGCGCTCTCGCTGGCGTCGAGGACCTGCCGCAGGATCGCTACATTGACGGAGTCGATCAACGCAGCTTCCTCCTCACAGGGTCTGCGCCCTCAGGAACGTACTGGGCAGCGGACCCTGCATGGAGCTCCAACCGCGTCGCCATATACGCCTACCTACTAGACCACTATTCCGCCCTACGCGTTGGCCCATGGAAGTTCATGACTTGCAACATCGAGATGGGATCCGTACAAGATACTGTTACACCCGGCGGGTTCTCAGGCTACTTAGCA
>CAZAGP010000220.1:0-4555 GCA_964484575.1 uncultured Candidatus Bathyarchaeia archaeon
GATGATGAATTGCGCCCAATATTGATCCGCCTACGGCTCCCAGGACAAGATCCATGAGCGTGGCCGCAATCACTGCACTTTGAAATTCCGCCAATGATGGTTGGGGACCAGTAGGGAGCGGAATGATTCCAAAGATCAAGAAGATTTGACTTAGACCCAGGAGGAATGGTAAGCTGAGCAATCCTGCAAGCGCTCCAGCAAGAGTCGCTGGACCAATCTTGTCGTAGATAACGTAAGCAGCCAATCCTCCTGCTACGACTGCACCTATTGGCGTCGAGATTTGAGGGTTGAAAATACTCATGACTGATGATACCACGCCCCCGGCTATCAGTCCAACCGCGACGCCGGTGCCGAGTTCGCGTGATTTAGAAACTGCCATGCGAATCCGTTTTCAGAGAGTGATACTTGCGTATAAATTACATTGTCCGCGCTACCGCAGGTGGATACTTATCCAGCCACCACTTTGCGATGTCAACCCTGCGTGCTATCCATACACACCGCTTCTGTTTCACATATTTCAAGAACTTGTCAACCGCCACTGTCCTTCCTGGCCTTCCAGAGATTCGTACGTGAAGGCCTACGTTCATCAATTTCGGCTCCTTCCTCGACTCTTCATAAAGCATGTCAAAGGAATCTTTCAGGTACTGGTAGAATTCGCTTGAGTTACTGAACCGGTTTGAGAAGTAGTGAAAATCGTTTATGTCGGGCGTGTATGGAATCAGTAGAAAGTTCTTCTCGTTCACCCTCACGTAATACGGTAAGTCGTCGTTGTAGACGTCTGAATCGTACAGAAAGCCTCCTTCCTCTGCAAGCAGCTCGATGGTATTCTCGCTAGGCTCTCTGCAGTACCATCCCAACGGTCTTTGACCAGTCAACTTCTCGATCAACTCAACAGCCTTTCTGATCACTTCACGCTCCTCATCAACGTTCAAGGTGAAATGTTCAATCCATCGGTAACCGTGACTGCATATCTCATGTCCCATGCGGACAATTTCTTTAGCGGCATCCGGGTTAGTTTCCAAAGTCTTCGCTGTGGCGAAGAAGGTGGTCTTCACATTGTGCTTCTCGAATAGTCTCAATATGCGCCAAATAGCTGCTCTAGTTTCATATTCGAAAATGGACTCTATCGCCAGGTCACGTTTCGGAGGCGTGCCGTAGGCGGGAAATTCGCCGAAGGTTTCTGCTCCGTCATCTCCGAAGGCGACGGATCTCTCACCTCCAGCTTCATAATTTATCGCGAAAGTTAGCGCGAGCCTACAACCCTTTGGCCAACGCACCTTCATCGGCTCTTTACCATATCCAACAAAATCTCGTGGCATTGGCATGGGATGTCACGTTCACGCTCCTGTATAGAAGGATTCTTTCACAGTATCGTCCCAGGCTAACGAGACTAACGGCAAATTCCATGAAACTCACAGGAGCGTAGACATACTCCCAAACATGAATCGTCACTCCACCTTCGACTGAATAGGTTATAGTATACCTTCACCTCATCCGACTCCTGTCGGGTGAAATCAGTGCCAGAGGCATTCTCACTTCCTCGAGGAATGAAGGATATCAGTGCTGACGAGATGACTCGAAGACTCTGGTTATATGATAAGATTCGGGAAATAGTGACACGTTATGGCTTTCAGCTCGTTGAACCCTCAACTATTGAGAACCTCGAAACTCTTGAAGCCAAAAGTGGCTCAGCGATTCGAAATGAAATTTACTGGTTCAAAGACAAGTCGGAACGTGACCTAGGTCTGAGGTTTGATTTGACGGTTGGATTAACTCGTATGGTTACGTCCCGAAGCGATCTCCCGGAACCAGTAAAGTACGCATGCATCGGCGGCAACTGGAGGTATGATGAACCTCAATTCGGCCGTTACAGATACTTCACCCAGTGGGACGTTGAAATCTTCGGCTCAGCAAGCCCAGCAGCAGACGCGGAGGTAATCTCTGTCGGAGCAGACATTATGCAGAACATCGGACTGAGAAATTTCAAGATTAGGATTAGCAATCGCAGGTTGACCGAAGCCTTCCTGAACCAGTTGGACCTACCACCCGGAGAGAAGCTCGATCAGACACTTAGAATTATTGATAAAATCCGCAAAGTCACGCGCGACGAACTTGTCAAAGAATTCTCGACGATTGGAATTCAACCGGCGACAGCGGAAAAGATCCTCGCCTTCACCTCAATCAACGGACCACCAACCGACGTTCTAGACAAACTAGAAACATTCGGGTTTCAGGAAGAGAGAGCGAAGACCGCAATAGGCGAGTTAAAACTTCTAGCAGATTCGCTGGAAGCATACGGCAGAAAGGAGATTTGCACATACGACCTCAGCATCATACGCGGCATCGGCTATTACGACGGAATCGTATTCGAAGGCTATGACGAAGCGGAAGAAGTGGGAGCCGTCTTTGGAGGAGGACGTTACGACGGCCTGTGTAAGATCTACGGAAAGCGAGACATACCCGCAACAGGAGTCGCGGGCGGAATAGAACGGCTCATGATCTCGTTAGAGAAAGCCAATCTCTTCCCCAAAATGAAACCTACAGCTAAGGTCTTCATTGCCACAATTCAAGCAGACGCCAACTTTGAAGCCGTGAAACTTGCTAAACAATTGCGCGAGAGAAAAATCCCGACCCAAATTGACCTCAAGCAGCGCAGTCTAAGCAAGCAATTGGAGTACGTGAACGCAACCGGCATACCCTACATGATTGTTCTCGGCCGTCGTGAATTAGAATCTCGGACGGTCAAAATCAAGAACATGTCGACCAGAGAAGAGAAAGAGATAGCGCTCGGTGAGGTCTGCGACCGTATTGAACAGCTGGAATAGTTAATCCCCGCCCGGGAAGACTTCTCTGTCATGAGACTGCAAAATCGCCCTGAGCGTAGAACGCTCACCAACCAGATCCCTCATTGAAATTACACCTATTGGTTTACTGGCATCGTCCACAACCACAACATGCCTAATTTTGTGCTTATTCATGACCTTGGCTGCTTCCGCAACCTCAGAACTCCAGCCTACGGTAGCAACAGTAGCCGTACTAACCGTCGCCACCTTCGTCGCGAAATCCTTGCCTGCAGCAACCGCACGGATAATATCGCGCTCAGACACGACCCCTCTGAGCCAGTTATCCGGATCGCAAACCACGAGCAACCCCACATTATTCTCAGCCATCTTCCTGGCTGCTTCAAGCACCGTACGTTCGGGACCGATAGAAACAAGTGGCCTACTGATAATATCCTTTGAATTCAAAAAATCACGACCTAACTCAATCTTTCCTCAAGAGGGACGTATCGCAATCCTACAGGGCCTACGTAGTACGCTTTAGGCCGTATCAGTCGGTTAGATTCAAGATACTCGATAGAATGCGCACTCCAACCTGCAATTCTGCTCATCGCAAAGATTGGAGTGAACAGGTCTGTAGTGATGCCGAGCATATGAAAGACCACGCCCGAGTATGAATCCACGTTTGGAAAGATAGGGGAACCTGACAAATGCTTTAGTGCACTAGTCTCAATTGCAAGCGCAGTGTCGTACAGTTTCTGCTGTCCCTTCCTCATCGCTAAATCAGCTCCTAATGCCTTCAGAATGCGATAGCGTGGGTCCCAAGTCTTGTACACCCTATGCCCGAAACCCATAATCCGCTTTCTCTCCGCAAGAGCCTGCTTCACGTATTCGTCGGCATTTGACGGATCACCTACCTCCTGTACGGTCCGAAGTGCTGCTTCGTTTGCGCCTCCGTGAAGGGGTCCACGTAGAGTTGCAATTCCGGAGGTGATGATCGAGTACATATCCGCAAGAGTGGATGCTGCTACGGTGCATGAAAACGTCGATGCGTTCATTTCGTGCTCCGCGTGCAAGATGAGTGCTACGTCCATGACGTGGGCATCGTAGGGGTCAGGAGGTCCCCCGCTTAGCATGTACAGAAAATCGGCGGCGTGACTCAGACCCGTCTTCGGAGTGATCGGCTCCTTATGATTTCGCGTTCTGTCAAACGCCGCAATGATCGTTGGCGTCTTTGCGAGAATCTGAATAGCCTTATCGACCCTAGCATTGAGATTTTCAGCTGTCGGTGTCGGGTCGAATAAGCTTAGAGAGGACACTGCGGTTCTCAGTGCATCCATAGGATCACAAGATTCGGGGAAAGATTGGATTAACCGCAGTAGTCTAGGATCAAGTGCCCTATAGCTCTCGATTTTTCCCGCAAACTCCTTGAGCTGAGTCCAGTTCGGAAGCTTACCGAAGATGAGAAGATACGCGGTTTCCTCAAAAGTTGAGTGAGCAGCCAAATCGTCAATTGAGTATCCTCGGTAGAAGAGTTTGCTCGCTTCGCCATCTATGAGGCAGATTCTACTCTCCTTCACATAGACGTTGTCAAGTCCCTTATGGATTACAACTGGCTCTTTTATCGACGACAAAGCGGTATCTCGATTTCTTTATGTACCCTTGCTAATACGAATTTCTTTGTTTAGCTACGAGTACGATAGTTGCCAAAAAGATGGATGCGAACTTATCGCATCCTAGCATTTGAAGAGTTAGTTTAGTGTTAGTGAGGCACT
>CAZAGP010000221.1:0-3706 GCA_964484575.1 uncultured Candidatus Bathyarchaeia archaeon
GGAGTCAATGGAGCCTATGCCAAGCGAATTAGTGGCCTCCGCTCCGGCTCGGGCTGACTTCCTGAACACCCACCAAGATTACAAAGGGCTGCCCGTCGTGCCCGTCGGTCTCACCTTAAGAATCTACTTGACCGCCAAAGCTGGTGATGATAATACTATCACCGTCAAATCCGAAAACTTGGAAAGACTCCACGAGCGTTCAACAGACTCTTTCCAAGTGAAGCAGAATGAGATCCTAGAGAAAGGTTTCTTCGGCAACTACTTCCGGGGAGCATTGAATGTGATTGCGGAACAGCGACTCATAGACAGGATTCATGGCCTCGACATAACGGTGAGCAGCGACATACCAATAGGATCCGGGTTGGCTAGCAGTGCCGCCTTAACCGTGGCCTTCGTCGCTCTGCTCAACAAGCGATTTGACCTTGGCTACGACAGAAGAGAGCTTGCAGAAATTGCGTACGTTGCAGAAAGCCAGAGGGTAGGCACGCGTTGTGGGCGATTAGATCAGTACGGAGTAACCTTTGGGGGAGTCATCAAACTCGACTGCAAATCACCCTACACAGTAGAGCAGCTTCCTTTTAGAAACCTAACTTTCGCGATAGCTGATTCGGGAGTCAGACACTCTACGCAGGACGTTCACACTGAAAGACAAAACGAGATAAATCGAGGCCTCAAGGCTTTAATGGAGCATAAGGCCATTCCAGGTGAATTGAAAAACAGACTTGGTTACACTTACGATCAGCCGAAATGGCTTGAAATCTCTCAGCAAGACATTGAAGACTTCCTATCGGTCATGGACAAAGAAGCAAAGAGAAGAATTCTCTTCACTCTAAAGATGATTGGGTCGACGGACGTAGCGCTCAAGATACTCAGGCATAAGCAAGTCAGCGAGGACGAGATCGTCTCAAATTTCGGAAAGGAGACTTGGAACCGCGTCCAAGAAGCAACTTCAGATGATGCTGCTTACTTGATCTTGGGGCATGCAATGAATGAACAACAGGCTCTTCTGAGAGAATTGTATGACGTGAGTCTGCCTAAGCTTGAAGACATGTGCACCTCGGCACTGGCTGCAGGCGCCTACGGCGCTAAGATATCTGGCGCAGGAATGGGTGGAAGCATCATTGCTCTGGTCAAAGACGAAGAAATAGGGGAACGAGTAGTGAATACATGCCTATCCGTTGGCGCCGTGAACGGGTGGGTGTTAAGAGTAGCCGAGGGCGTCAGAGTCGGATCCGAAGTTAGCTCCAGTTGAAGCTCCTCTTTACGGTAGCAGCAGAACTTTCATTCCATACAATGGTCACCTGCCATCCCTCTTAACTGACGAAACAGCCTGACGCATTATCTGCTCAACACCTACAGTCTCTATGGCGACGTCGACACCCCTGCCGGAAGTTATGCGCTGACCAAAAGTCTACGTCTGGGATAGAGGCTTAACGCAGTTCAACTGAATGTGGTTTAGCTTCAAAATTCAAAATCGGTCATGACATCTTTCATGATTTCTGACACCTATCAGGACATTATCAGGGTGGAATTGAGACCATTCTATTCGTCTTGGCCGCAGTTCTAGCCGCTATTGCCACCTGTAGCGCTGCTCTTCCATCATCGGCTGAAACGGGCGACTTGCCTCCGTCTAAGATGTAGTTGCAAAAGCCGTCACTCTCTTTTCTATATGCTTCGTCGAACCTTTCTAAGAACCAAGGGTACCGCCCCTTCATATTGCCTTGACTGGTCCATAACTCAGTTGAATCATTCTTGAGGTTGCCAATGCTAACTGCTCCTCGGCTACCCAGAACTTCAGTCCTTAAGTCATATCCATACTTTGACGTACGACTGCCCTCAATTATTCCAAGTCCATCAGACTCGAATTCAAGAACAGCTAACGCATTGTCATAATCTCCGTATTTTGCGAATTGAGGGTATACTAGCGTTTTCCCTGTAGCTGAAACGGTCTTAATCTTGCTGTTCATTAGCCAAAGTGCGATATCGATATCGTGTATACTTTGGTCCACGAAGATGCCTCCGCTATCTCTTATGTAAGACTCTGGCGGCGGGGAAGGATCTCTTGCACAGGTTTTTATCAAAATCGGTTTTCCTATCAAACCATTGACTATACTCTGTTTTGCTTTTTGATAGCTAACATCCCAACGTCGCATGAACCCAATCATGAACTTCACTCGCGAGCGTTTAACGGCCGAGACGATTAAGTCAGCTTCCTTCATAGTGTGTGCAATTGGTTTTTCAAGGAGGATTGCTACGCCAGCGTTCGAAGCCAGCTTTACATGTCGAGCGTGCAATTTCGTGGGGGTGGCGATTATAACTCCGTTCACAGATTCTTCCCTCAACATTTCCGAAGGGCTTGCGTATGCTCGAACTCCGAACCTCTTAGCCGCGTTTTCAGCCAGTTGCCTAATAGGGTCCGCTACCGCGACGAGCTCTGCCCTTTCGGAACTGGCGATGTTCCGAGCGTGCACGAGTCCAATTCGACCAACGCCCCAGACCCCAATCTTAACGCGCATTAGGAAACCCCAATTCTCTGACTATAAGAGAAGTAACCGATCATATTTCCCATTTTCCATTTAACTTAAGAGTGAGCATACTGCCCACATCTGTCAGTCATTCGATCGAAGCATAGCAAGACAATTATCAACAACATGACGTTCTTGAACCCTGATGGCGCGGCTAGGGCAAGCTCGGGCAAGAAGAATTCCCTCAGCGAATGATTGTAATGACACGGAAAGCATGAAAGAAACCAAGACAAGTTGATTGAGCGATGCTTAAGTTCTCAGTCTGCATCGAAACGCTGTTGACCGAATATCCGTTCGCGGAAAGAGGCAGAAAAGCTGCGGAGATTGGAATTTCTGCGGTAGAATTCTGGTTGCATGATCAAGATGGCAAAGATATGAGGGCTCTTCAACGGGTGGTTAAGGATTGCAAAGTAGAGGTCTCTGATATTGTTGTGAATTCCAATGTCGGAGACGTTGGAGGTAGGTTAGTGGACGTCCGCGATAAGACTAGGTACATGAAGCGGCTGAGAAAAACAATCGAGGTCGCTCGGATGCTGGATTGTCGGAGTATGATAACATGTAGCGGAAACACGCTGAAGGGCTTAACGAAGCAGCAACAGACGAGAAACATGGTGAACACTTTGAGGGAAGCTTGCAAGCTAGTTGAAAGAGAAGACATGACCCTACTCTTGGAGCCCTTGAACACAGTAGTTGACCATCCTGGATACTTCCTTGATTCTGCAAAGTTAGGATTTAAAATCGTTAACGAGGTCGGTAGTTCACACCTCAAACTGCTTTTCGACATATACCACATGCAGATAATGGAAGGCAACATATCACAGACAATCGAGGAAAACATTCGTTCAATCGGACACATTCACTGCGCGGGAGTTCCTGGAAGAAACGAATTGGACTTGGGAGAACTGAACTACAAGAACATCTTCAACAGAATCGACGAATTACAGTATGACGGTTACGTCGGTCTAGAGTATTATCCTACAGTCAAATCAGAGGAATCGCTGAAGCGGGTTATACAGTTCGAATCTTCGCGTCATTAGCGCGAACCGTACCGTCCGTGAAATGTTAAAACTGATGGAGTCCTGTACGTCACGAAAATAGGCGCGTAATTATGCAGAGTGTATCGAAGTGGCGCAATAAAGACGATGGCTCTATAGCGGACTGGTGAACTGACTGAGAATCCG
>CAZAGP010000222.1:0-3298 GCA_964484575.1 uncultured Candidatus Bathyarchaeia archaeon
CAATTGATCCTTAGAACTCCTCCAACGCAGATGGGCGGGGGCTCGGTGGTACTGTTATTGACCTGGGAATGCATGGCATAAGCGTGATTCAAGATTTAGAATTCAACATGTGACATGGAAGAGCCCGATCACGGGACCTTGGGTTATGTTCCAGAGTTGGATCGCCTCAGGAGTAGGAAGTAATTTTACTTTACATTTCCTACGATCGAAATAAGTAGTAGCCTCCTCTGAAAGGACTACGCTGCCCTGCTGTCCGGTTCCTAGAATCAATTCTTTAGCTCCTTTTTGGTAGATGTGCTTGGCTTCGTCCAACGAAATTGTATGTGAGGTTCCGTAGACTGCCTTGGATAGTTTCTTCTTCCTTTTCTTCACCTCGCCGTTAAGCCGAACGATAACATCATGCTCTACTATCTCCCCTTCGATAGTGATTGAGCCAAACTCTGTACCGTTGATTCGAGGTATCATTTGTAATCATCCTAGTTCAGATTGTTCAACCTATGACTGTCCTTCAACTGCTTTCAGCATTGATTCTGTCGCGCGAGGTGAACCAATTGACACGACTTCAAACCTTCCTTCACGTTTCTTCAGCATAGTCATAGTGGCATTTTCAGGGACGATTCCGTAGCTGGAGAACTCAGCCTCATCGAGCCCGAGTGGATAAACCAACGCGCCGCGTATGATGTCTGCGTGCGTCACGGCTACGGACAATCCCGGATTTACTTCTTCCATGAATTTGTTGACTCGCCGTGTTATGTTCAGGATAGTCTCTATTCCGAATTGGTCAGCAGCCAGTAAAAGGTTCACCTCCGCTTCAAAGTCTTGCACTTTCATCCCGTTCGCTTTACCCCAATCTCGCTCCTTTAGCGAGCTACTTAAGTGGATTGGGATGCCAAGCCCCCTCGAAATGATTTCAGCCGTTTCCACAGCTCTAAGAACTGGGCTACAGTAAATGGTGTTCGGTTGAAGCGATGCAAGTTCTCTGGTCAGGCGGTCAACTTGGATTCTCCCTCGAGCAGTTAGATGATATTTGTCATTTTCGTTTGTCTGAATCTTGGCGACGTTGGATTCGCTCTCGCCGTGACGCACGAATATGATAGTCATCATTTGTTGTTCCCCGCGTTACCAGGAAAAGCAAATCTTGTATGCTAAAGTTTGCCCATAAGTTTCAGTGAATCTTTCCTCAGGTCCAGGCGCGGGTACAGCGTATGCTTAAAGAGTTTTGTTCCCATTACTTGGTGAGTTGAAAGCACCATTCCTGGCTCGACGAGAGCTCTTCGAACAGGGACATCTCAAACGACGATTCTGAGATCCTTCCGCATAGAAGTATGGACCTAGGGAGTGATGACTGCTCAAACTATCCGAACCCGAACTAAATACGAAGACTAAGACGCTCTAAAATGAGATGCATATCGTTTTGACGATGTCAAATGACGGAACCGTGAATATTGTTCTTTAAGCCTGAATTCTCAGCAGGCGAACCAAACGTGGTTGAGTTCACTGGGGAGTCTAATCGATCGCAACGCCTTTGCTTCCTTGTCCTTCTCCAGAATCGTTTATGCCGTGAATTGGTATAATGTAGCGGCCGTCTTCACTTTCATAGCCTACGACTTCAAGTTGGATGTTTCAGGGCTTGCCATGGCGACGGCGAGTTTCTACATCGGCGTCGGACTCTTTCAGGTTCCTGGCGGTATAATTGCCGCAAAGTGGGGTGCACGCAGGACAGCAATAATCGGTATCTTAGAATCTTCGATAGCGACCGTTTTGACCGCTTTTACTACGCAGTTCCTCCAGTTTGTTCTGTTACGTTTCTTCGTGGGCCTTGGTATGGCCCTATTTCTGGGGCCGGGAGTCACGCTGGCTGCACGGACCTTCCGACAGGACTCGCAAGGAATAGGAGTAGGCGCTTTCCAGAGCGCATTCTATGTCGGAGGGGGGTTAGGATTATTCGCGTGGTCGGTTCTAGCAGAATCGTATGGTTGGAGGTCCAGCCTAATCGTTGCCGGTGTCTTGGGGATTCTAGGCAGCTTTCTTCTCTTCTCTTACGTGCCGAAGGACGACCTGAGGGAAGAATTCGTGATCAAAATGAAAGAGCTACGGGAAGTCTTAGCGGATAGATGGTTACTTCTTTTATCAATTGAGTTGTTTGGTTTTGGTTCAGGGACAATCCTGGTGAGTACTTTCATCGTTTACTACCTCGAGCAATCGCTTAGCCTGAGTCCTGTCGCTGCAGGTGTTATTGGAAGTCTCGGGCCTCTCACCGCCATCCTCATGTGCCCACTTGTTGGAATACTCTACTCCAGGACCAAGAAAGCACGATTACTTCTATTCACATTGGGCATAACGTTAACAGCTGCAATAAGTATAATCGCGATCGGTACCGCAAGTTCAGCTATAGTTGCAGTAATCGTCGCTGGCTTGTGTAACGGTTCAATTACGATTGGTTATTTGGCGGCACGTGACGATTTCGCAGCCTCCCCCGAGTATGAGTCGCTAGCAGTAAGCTGGGTCAATACTATACAAATGTTAGCTGGGTTCTCGTCTCCAGTTCTCTTCTCAACTGTAGTCCTATCATATGGGTACACGACTGCATGGCTTGTTGGGGCGCTGTGTATTTTTCCTCTTATCTCTATCATCTTGCTGGCTAGCGGAAAACGAAGGACTACAATGCAATGAATTTTTGGGGAGGCTATTGAACCGTCTTCAACGTTGCTTCGAGGCTTTCCTTGAAGATTTTCATCATTAGGTCCACTTCTTGGTTCTCGATGGTTAATGGTGGAGCGAATGCTACCCAGTTGGGGTCGAATCTTATGATTAGCCCTTTCCGCAGTGCATTCCTTCCAACTTGGACGCCGAATTTTAGATGTTCATCGAACTGGTTTTTCGTCTTCTTGTCTTTCACAAACTCGACGCCGATCAGGAGTCCCTTTCCACGGATGTTTCCGATGACGCCAAGTTGATCAAGCTCCTGCAGTGTCTCGACTACACGTTCTCCTCTTTCCTGAGCCCTCTGTGGGAGGTCTCTGTCTCGAATTTCACTGATGTTAGCTATGGCTGCCGCGCACGATAACGGATTTCCACCAAAGGTGTGGCCGTGATTGAATTGGACTTGTTCTTCTTCTTCCCCGTAGAACGCGTCGGCGATTCTGTCACTGAATGCAATGCCTCCGATCGGGGAATATCCGCTTGCCATGCCTTTGCCCATGCAGATGATATCAGGAGTCGTCTGGAATGTTTGCGCCGCGAACATTTTGCCTGTTCTACCAAACCCGGTAATGATTTCGTCGAAGATCAAAAGCAC
>CAZAGP010000223.1:0-14735 GCA_964484575.1 uncultured Candidatus Bathyarchaeia archaeon
CCTTGTAGGCCTGCAAGTGATAGAAGCCCACTCCGTTTCACTTCACCGTACACGAACAGTGGACTGCTTGGACGACCCATCGGATAGCCACTCGTCATAGCATCAAGAACCGATGACACTCCAGTCCCTGGGTCGAGAGCGACAAGAACGTAGACTGAATCACCAATAGTATGTAGCGTCGAACTTCTCAGACCTTGAAGATAGCTAATGAGCAGTGGATGAAGACGTGAAATGGAGTCTTGCGTACTCAGCGCGTAGCACGCGCCCAATGTCGAACCGGTAAGCAGTAGTATGACTAGGAAGCCGAGAAGAGTCGTTTGCCGCAAAACAATCTAACACTCGTCTTTTTCGTTGATATTTCAATTTTGTTATTAGATTATGAAACCGAAGGTATCCAATTTCCAACACTCAACTCTGAGTCCACGTTCTTTTTCAATCTGATGGGATACGGTAACCTATTTCAGTAAGTGATTGCTTAACCCAGGTCCCTGTTGTCTCAAATGGCAGAGATACAGGTGGAAGCGAGTGTTGGAGACTCACTCATCCAAGAGTACGGCGTCAATGTTGACGCAACCATGCCGTCCGAATTGAATACGCGTCTGGTTAACGCTAGAATCTTCAAAGTCACATATTCCGCTTTGGATGCTTACCTTATTGATACTCTCCCCATCAGGAGAATTGCTTGTCATCCGCACGTGGTAGGATTGGAACTTGAACGGTTGATGTTGGAAAGTGCGGAATTGACTCTCAAAGCAATATTGGAACTTGCGGAAGTTGACACTGGAAAGGATGGAGTCCTCTTTGAGCAGATTCTTCGAGCAGCACCTGGCTATCAACTCCACAAAGCAGCTGAGAGACTGATACCTGATTCCTTCAGAACCGTATTCATCCGACCACGTTATACTCACACGTCATACCGTGACCATGACGGGATTATTCAGAAACAGCTGGAGGTCGTCTACGAGGATTTCTCCAACTTACAGAAGAACAGCAACATCGTTCTGGTGATGCAGGATACAGTAGCTAGCAGCCGCTCTGCAGTGATCAGCATTGAACGAGTGCTTCATCATTGTGAGAAAGTTGGATCACGCATTCGAAAATGGGTAGTATACGGGTTCGTATCATTGGAAGGACTAAAATTACTGGATAGAATCGCCCAGAGCTACGGGATACCTTTAACGTGTTTTGCGCTTGGAAACTTAACTGCCCTTTGCGCAAATAATTACGATATGCCACTCTTCGGCGTTGACGAATGGTTATGGCAGAAGAACGGTTCAATCAATAAGGTTGGAGCACTCGTGGACAGGTCAACGTTCATGGATTACTTACCCGAGTTCATTCCAGGTGCTGACCAGCCCGGTGATTGGTCTGCTAGGCAGAGTCGACTGTTCACGGGCACCGGATACGAGGATGGAAATATTGACGGCCACTTGGAGAATAGTATACGTCTCGTTGAGAGCCTTCTAAAGATAGGAACATTTGCTGACTGGCAGGAGCGAATTGCGTACACGGAACTTAAACTAATGAAGGACAAACTAGCCAGCGTAAAGAGCATGAAGATTCCTGCGATGAAGTCGTGATCTACCTTCCTCACCCGTAGGCGGGTCTACGGTGAGTCATAATGAACATGATCAACGTGGCAGCCCCCAGCAGCGAGGTTATGATACTGTACTCAAACGCAACCGAGCGGCCAAGGGAAGTCCAGAGGAATCCGAAAGTTGAGTTAGAGACAAAGGAACAAAGGCCGGCCATCACGTAGTAAAGAGCGTACCCTGTTCCCTTCAACTCGGGTTTCGTGAAGTCTGGAATAAGAGCTCTTGAAACTGCATCGCTTACAGACAAATATCCTCCAAAGAGGAACGCTATTAGGAATGCGTATACCCAGTTGCCTGAAAGTATGAATCCGGCAGCAGAAGTGATGAGAAACACGAAGTAACCGATGATCAGAGTTTTAGGCTTCCCAATTCTGTCCGCCAAGATCCCAACTGGAGTGCTCAAAATCACCGTAGCAAGGTTGAGGATAGTGTAGACTAACGGAATGCTACTCTCGTTTACTCCCAGAGTACCAGCGTCCAAGAGTATGAATGAGTAGTCGTAAGCGCCGATTGCAAATACGGAGAGAGCAGCCAATAGGAGTACGAACTCGCGGTTTAGCACAATTCTGGCGCTAGCAAACACGTTCCTCTTCTCGGATGATCGGCGCGAATCCTTCACGAGGAAGAGGAGAATTATTAGAGAACCGAGGCCTGGAATAAATGAAAGCCAGAATATTCCCCGAATCGCAATGAAAGGAATAGCCACGAATGCTATTAATGGGCCGAGGACGGCGCCTACCTGATCTAGCGATTCATGAACTCCAAACGCTTTACCTGCCTGCGATTTCTTTATCGAATCGCTGATTAGAGCATCCCTCGGGGAAGTCCGCATCCCCTTGCCCGCCCTGTCAACCACTCTCACGGCAAAGGCTTGGGTCCATGAGGTGGCCACCGCGAATAGTGGTTTAGCGAACGAGGACAGACCATAACCTAGCAGAACGAGTGGTTTTCTCTTACTCATCCTGTCCGTTAAGATTCCTGAGAAAATTCTGAACAGGTTGTTGAAAGCTTCCGCCGTGCCTTCAATTACGCCGAGAACTCCAACAGTCGCGCCGAGCTGAGTCACAATGAAGACCGGTAAGATCGCGAAGATCATCTCACTTGAAACGTCGGTGAGGAGGCTGACGTAACCTAGCCTAACCACGTTCTTGAATCCAAGTTGTGACTCGTTCTCTTCCTGATTCGTCATGATCAGAACTACTCCTCAAGAAGAATTAGAGTTGGGTACGATGCTGAGCCACCGTTGAAGGTTCAGTCGCGCATACTGCATTGGTCTTTGTGTTCACGTGCGTATCTCCCGTAGTTCAGTCTCGGCACAGTAAATCCTTAAGGTTGCCGTATGGTTGCTATGATTCACCAAGAGACGTTCACATCCGTCGTGAAAAGTTTTCTCGTGCTAGAGTTCCTGACAGCTAGGGCAGATGTAGCTGGAGGTGCTGCCGGTTCTTATCTTCGCTATGCGGGTCCTGCATTTCGGGCATGGTTTACCCGTCTTGTAGGCGACCAGAAAATTCTCAGGCCCATAGCTTCCGTTTCGTCCGTAGAGATTTCTCTCGTAACGTAAGCCGCCGAGTCGAACGCTTTCGTTCAGAACCTCTCTTATGCCCTTATGAAGAACTTGGATCTCGGTTGGAGTGAGAGTTGGGATTAGGCGAAGAGGATGAATCTTCGCTTTGAACAAGGGATCCTGAACGTAGACGTTTCCGATTCCTGAAATGTTTCGCTGATCTAGCAGAAAACTCTTGATGGCTCCACGCCTCCCGGAAAGCATGGCTGTGAACTTTTCAACGGTAAGCCCATTATCGAGGGCTGAGATTCCCAGCCGGTTAGTCATTTTATGCTTGGGCAGATCTTTCTCGGCTACTAGGTGAACGTATCCAAACCAGAAGAACGAGGCGGTTAGCTCGCTCTCATCCCTGAAGCTAATCCGCAGCTGATACTTCTGCGGAATCGAGGCTTCATTCCTGTGGTAGATTAAGTCTCCACCCATGCCAAGATTCAGAAGAAGAGTGTCCGGGCGGAGGTTTGTGAAGAGCCATTTTCCCTTAGTGGCTGTCTTATTGACCCTCCTACCAATTATTCTTCGGAATCTTTTAGCGGGCAGGTTTAGACATTTAGGTTGCGTGACTTCAACGTCGGCAATTCGTTTTCCTGAAAGTTGCTTGGTCATTTGCTTCGAGAGGTTTACGATTTCAGGAAGCTCGGGCATGATTGACTGACTCTGAACTGTGCAAGTACTCTAACGTAGCTTTATGCTCGTGCCTAAGAATTTTCCTTTCTAGTACAATCTGATTGCTTTCACGTTAGCAAACTCTAGGAGTCCGTAACGTCCAAGTTCTCGCCCAACGCCGCTCTTCTTTATCCCGCCGAATGGAATCCGAGGGTCTGAGATTACGGTGTTGTTGACGGTAACAATTCCGCTCTGAATCTCTCTACAATATTTCTCCGCCTCCTTCCGGTTCTGGGTCCAGATTGATGCGCCTAAACCGAATGGTGATGAGTTCGCTACGGTGATGGCCCCGTCCGCGTCCTTCGCAATGTAGATTGGTGCGACTGGCCCAAAGACCTCCTCTCGCATAACGGGCATCTCTGTAGTGACGTTGGTGAGAACGGTTGGATGATAAAAGAAGCCGGCCTCGTCAACCCTTTCGCCTCCTATCTCCACTTTAGCGCCCATTTGCATGGAAGCCTTCACCTGAGAATCCAACTCCTTGAGGGCCTTCTCCTGCACCATTGGACCAATGTCCGTGCCCGGGTTCAAGGGATCTCCAACTTTCAGCTTCTTGACTTTAGTTAGGAACTGCTCGGTGAATTGGTTGGCAACGGATTTCACGACGATGAATCTCTTGGCGGCTATGCAGCTTTGTCCGCAGTTAATGAACCGGCCAGTCACTGCCCCCGTCGTAGTCGCTTCAAGATCAGCATCGCCAAGGACGATGAAGGGGTCGCTCCCTCCAAGTTCGAGAACGATCTTCTTCAAATTCCTTCCAGTCCGTTCCGCCACCATCATACCAGCACCTACACTACCAGTGAATGTGACCGCATCCGTTCCAAGGTCGTCGATCAATAGGTCGGCGACCCGCGAGCTGCCTAGCACGGTTTTGAAGCAGCCGGAAGGAAATCCTGCTTCCTCGAACGCCTTCTCCATGTTAATTCCGCTTTGAGGAGTCACACTTGCAGGTTTGAAGACGGTCGTGTTGCCAACACTCAAAGCAGGGGCTGCAAACCTACTGAGCTGCCACATTGGAAAGTTCCATGGCATTATAGCAGCAACTACGCCAAGCGGGTCGAACGCAACATAACTCCGAGCTGCGTCTGTCTGAACAGGTTCAGGAGTCAGGAAACGTTCAGCATTCTCAGCGTAGAACTCGAACGCCCAAGCACATTTAGCCACTTCAGCCTCCGATTCACGAATGACCTTACCCATCTCATTAGTCATCACAACTGCCAACTCATGCTTCCGCTCTTTCAGAATCTTACTCAACTTCACAAGAAGTTCGGTGCGTTCGGAATAGGGAAACCTTCGCCAGGTTTCGAAACCCGCCCTCGCATCCCGAATACATTCCTTGACATGTTCAGGAGTGGCAGCGTCAAATTCCCCAAGCGTTTCTCCAGTAGCAGGATTAATCGTGTTGAACTTCATCGTAAACCGCAAGGACTTGGATCGATCTAGCTTAAGGAAACTTCGTTCAACCAATGAGACCCGGCGCCCGGGCGCCTGAGAGGGGACCGTTATCTCGAGGAAAACTCAAATCCTTAGAAGTACATCACTAGCGTGAAGGCTTTATGAAGATTTGTCGTAGTTGCGGCGCGGAGCTATCTGACGCCGCAGCATTCTGCCAGGCTTGCGGTGCGTCGGCTCATGAGGAGGCTACATCTCCAAAGGGCAGTCAGGTGATAATGCCGAAAACCATCTTCTACCTTGCAATGATAGCTCTCGCCATAATGGGAATTTCCACGATTGGATTAGCTATTCGGGGGCCGACCATTGTTACAAACACGAATTATGTGACTCAGATGCAGGTTACCACCGTCAGCCTCAGCTACACTTCTAGCGCAACAATGACTTTGATGTCAACAGTGACTGTTGCGTCAGCCACGACGGCTCCTGTTGGACCGCCACCGATTTGGTTCAACCAGGAGTATTGCGGTTACCCCTTCAATCCACTACTCTGCAATGAGGGCCCACCCGTGACAATTATCGGTCAAATCTCGAACGATTCAACTTGCGTAGATCTCTATGTTTCAACAGGACAATCATATGTCGTGTGGAATCTTCCTGAAACCCTCACTTCGGGACCGTACCAAGTATACGGATACGTCTACCCTAATTGGCCGCCGACCCAACCGTTCCCGCCCTACCCATTCCAAAGGACCATTTGCGTAGGAACACCGATGTGGGCGATTCCACCCTACGCTGAACCCTACTAAAGCAATCAGTTTCGTGATCAGTGCAACTTTTCAAAGATTGAAATCATTCGAATAACCCAGTTATCGTTCCAAACTTGGAATATGTTGGTTATCGGGGAATAACGAAATAGGCATCAGCCAACATAGCGGGTTGGCTGATGTTTGAATGGCAGGATGCAAAGCAACTCTTGACTGGAACTATCGCGGCATGCGAACGCTAGTGCTAGAAAATCGGCAGCTACGACTTGTTTCACTCTTGGACAAGGGATCAGACATAATGGAGCTAGCCTACAAACCCTTGGACGTGGACGTCATCTTCCACGCGCCAACAGGATACCGTAAGCCAGGCGCACTCACGGGAACCTCAAGCAGGTCAGACGGGGAGTTCATGGAATACTACGGTGGAGGTTGGCAAGACATTCTACCATTTGCGGGTAACGAGACTATCAAACACAGATTCGGCGAATGGGGAATGCACGGTGAAACCCCGCTACTTCCATGGAATGCGACAATTGAGAATGAATCAGCCTCAGAAGTGACGGCTAAGCTGACTGTCAACATTCCCAGGTACCCATTCCGCGTAGAGAAATGGATCACGCTAAATGACAATTCAGCAACCCTCAAGATACATGAGAAACTCGTGAACACTAGCAGCCAAACCCTAGAATACTGTTGGCTTCAGCACCCTGCACTCGGCAGTCCACTGATAGCTCCTGGAACCAAGGTTACGGTTCCAGCGGAGAAGGTTATGATTGACAAGCCTGAACCTTGGGGCCGCCTAAAGGCTGAAACAAGTTACAAGTGGCCCCATGTTGAAGACAAGACTGGCAAACCCGTTGATCTGAGCGTCATACCGAGCAGCGAAATCTTAGCTGACGAAACCGTCTTCATCACTAACTTCAAAGAACCGTGGTATACAGTGATCAATCAGCAACTAAAGCTAGGATTCGCATTAACCTGGGACACGTCACTCTTTGACCACGTCTGGTTCTGGCAAAGTTACTGGATCCCTGATCACCCATGGTTCAGCAAAGCTTACTGCATCGCCCTAGAACCATGCACCGGCTACCCGGGCGCCGCCGAGCAGTTGAAGAGAGGTACCATAAAGAAGATACGCGGCAACGAAACGATCGAAACCGAACTATCGGCCACACTCTTCGATCATACTGAGAAAGTAAAATCCGTTAAACCAGACGGAAGCATCATGCCAGGCTGAAAATGACACGTGGGGCTCCAACATAGACACTAAGATCCCTACAACGGCGAAAAACAGTCCAGAGCAACTGTCAAAACTGCCTGAAGAATGCTAACCGATGGAATGGTACAAATGGTGACAGATAGGAAGTTTTGCCGCTTCAACGAGCAGGCTGAAACGATGACTTTCGGGATGCCGGAGCCGCCTCCAGGAGGACTCTGCTTGTCCGCCTTCCTAATCATTACAGATCAAAGGAACCCGAACAGCGTGCTGATGGGGCATCTTAACACGAAAGCTCCTTGGGACCACATCGGCGCATTAGATCCATCAAGAGTTGAAGTTCACAGCAAAGGCTGGATGCTACCATCATCCCACCTCCTAGTGTATGAATCGCCACATGAAGCAGCTCGAAGAATCCTCAGAGAACAGCTTGAAACTGATCTGCAACTGACAGGACCAGACGTCATGTCTGAAACCTACACCCCGAAGAGGTTCCCGAATTTACCGCTCCACTGGGACATTGAGTTTGTATTCAAAGGAAAAATGTCCGCGGACAATATTCCCAAACTATTCGCATGGTCCAAATTAGCGTTTGTTAATCTTGATATCGCGAAAAAAACCGAAATAGCAAGATCGCACGATGACATTCTGCAAGCCGCAGGTTTGGTCTTCAAACACCAATAGACTAACAATAGAATCGGTCACCGCTTAGTATCTTCTGAACTTGCTACGATTCAACGATTTCGAGCAAATGTTCCCCACACTCCATCATGAGCAGGTTAGATCTTGATGCAAAAGACGTGTTAGGGCGATCAATTAGCATCTCTCCGGGAATCAGACAGGATTGAACCCGAGAGATCGACTTACGGCAGTATTGCACGGTGAAACGCCGGATGCTATTCCAATCTCAGTATACACGAACTTGCTTCCTAGAGGCTACGAAGAGCGAAATCTGCGAAATCTCGGACTCACTTTGGTGGAAGTTGGAGCTTCCGTTTACGGTTTGAAAACGCCGAATGTGAGAGTTGAAACCGCGCAAGATCTAGCATGCTTCTACATGGACGATCGGCTTGCGGTAATTGCCAAACAGAAACAGAATGTTGAAAGACTCTACAAGACCCCTGCGGGGGGATTAGTGGAGAGATTCAAATGGAATTATAGTCAGCTGGAATGGCCGACTGAATGGGTGATCAAAAGCTCTAAGGATTATGAAATCGTAAGATCCATTGTCGATGAAACTGAGTATTTCCTGAACGATGAAGAGTTCCTGAAAAGTCAGGAAACAATGGGCGAAGATGGAATTGTTGTCCTCGGAACTCCGCGCTCCCCTCTTCAAACAATGCTCCTTGACTTAATGGGGCTCCAAAGGTTCACTATTGATTCACGTAATAATAGGAAGCAATTCAACGATCTCTATGAAACAATCCGGAAAAAGGAATTGGAACTGTATAAGCTAGTTTCGGATTCGCCGGCTGACGTATGTATAATGGGAGAAAACGTTACAGGAATAGTGACAAACCCGAAACTTTTCGAAACCTATTGTGTGCCCTTCTACCAAGAAGTGGCGCAGATACTCCATCGTAAGGGGAAGGTGCTAGGAGGTCATTTTGACGGGAAACTGAAGTGTCTCGTAAAACTGATTGGGCAGACGAACATCGACGTAATAGAGGCGTTTACGCCCCCACCCGTTGGTGACTTAGAAATAGATGAGGCAATGGCCGCCTGGAAGAACAAGGTACTATGGACAAGTTTCCCTGCGACGTTCTCAGTGAACACGAGCCTAGATAGAGTGAAGAATGAGACACTGGGAATCTTAAGGCGCGCAGCACCCGGCGACCATTTTGCAATTGGAATAACAGAAGACCTTGGGGACGTTAAATCCTATCGATATATGCAGGTCCTCCGGGCCATAACGGAAGCCGTGAACGAGCATGGAAAGTATCCGCTGTTCCAGCGATGACTACTCGTCCAATTTGGCTTGTTAGATATTTCCCCTCCTGCGAGTTCTCCTAGATAGCCAGATTCTGAGAAGTGTTGATGCTATGGCTCCGACCGCTAAAGCGGTTAAGAATGGAACTTCCCAATAATTCATGGTCAATCGCCGTCTCTTGCTACGTGGCATGACTCATATTACTAGGTAAATTGCACATGCCCTGACTGAGGACTAGCGCCGATAGAGAACCCAATTTAATTATAACCTCTGTCATAATTTTTTCATGCGAACAATCGCTGAATCGAATCCTCAGATTGTGGAAACGCTCGAAAATGCGTTGATCTGCGAGTTTACCGTCATCTCTCCCACTGGTCGCCCCATAACCCACCCACTACTCCCTCTCTATGATCCTGAGGAGAGCAGACTCTATGTGACGTCAAGCGTTCTGTTCTGCAAGAAGATGGATCATATTAAGAAGAACCCGAAAGTAGCTGTTCTCTTCTCAAACAGGGAAGGAATGCGAGTCTCCCCGTATCGAGCGGTTCTTGTCAAAGGGAACGCAAAGATTGGTGAAGAGGATGTTCATCACGGATGGGAGAAGCTCCTCCCAATTTGGAGAAGGAAGGAACCGTACATTGATAATTTTGTGAAGATGCGGTACGCGCTACCACTGTTCTGGGAAAGGTCCATAGTTGAAATTGACCCTGCAAAACTCTACTATTGGCCGAACGGCGACGTGAATAACCCGCCCAGAATCTACGAGGTCTCATAGTTGGTTGACAAGAATCTACTAGCGAAGGCTGTCGCGTACTCCGAAATTTCATTATCATTCATCGATAACGATGGATACCCATTCTCAATCCCGATCAACGCCAAGATCGATCAAGAAAATGGAATAGTGAAGATTTCAAAGCCTCGGACTCTGCCTAACATTGAAGGAAAAGAGATCGCTCTGACATTCAACCATATCACGCCACTCCCCGTGGGAGGTTACACTGACAGGCGGTACATCGTGTTATGGGGCAAGCTTACGGAAGAAGTGGGCGAGTATATTCTGAGACCTGCGAAGGGCTACGTGTGGGATGAAAAAGAGGTCCCGTTCTTTCAATATTCCGAAATGAAAGTCACTAGAGCTCGACGATACCTAAACGAGTTGAATGAGAAACCATGGCTCTCCACCCCTTGGCTAATCATGAGAACATTCAGACTTCCATTCATAATTGCCACTTTGCTCCCGGTACTAGTCGGAGGGGCAGTCGCCTACCGGGCAGGACACTTTGACCTAGCTCTGTTAGCGCTAACTGTAAGTGGCGCACTACTCATGCATCTGGGAGCTAACACGGCGAATGACTACTACGACTACCGACTCGGAGCGGACGACATCAACACGACGCCTACACCCTTCAGCGGTGGTTCAAGAATTATACAATACGGTTTACTTCCAGGCCGATCCGTCCTATCCCTCTCCTCTTCAACATATTTGGCCGGAACCTTCATCGGACTCTATTTGGTGTTCACTCGAGGTTTACCAATCCTCCTCCTCGGAGTCGTCGGATTCCTTGTGAGCTGGGGTTACACTGCGCCACCCCTGAAGCTTGCCTACCGAGGATTAGGAGAATTTGCCGTCTGGTCAGGTTTCGGCCCGCTACTTGTTCTAGGCTCGTACTATGTGCAAACCCAATCCTTCAGTACGGAAGCATTGCTTGCGTCAATCCCACTTGGACTCTTGGTAATGCTGATTCTGTACGTGAACGAGATACCGGACCGGACCTGGGATGATGAAGCAGGTAAGAGAACATTCGTAGCAAGAATGAAAGAGAATACTATCGTAATAGGATACGAGTTGACAATGGCAGCGGTGTACGGTATCATACTTGTAGGCGTTGCGACACGAATATTCCCCGTGGCAATCCTGATCGCACTACTCACAGTACCCCTAGCGTTTAGGGAAAGACGACTGATCAGTGGAAACCTAGGAAACCCATATGGACTAATGCCGGCCATGTCATCAAACATCAGAATCTTCGCGTACACTGCTATTCTGATGCTACTAGGATACGTGATATCCTTCCTCCTCTAACCCTCGAGGTCGCGATGAGAGAAGATGGGCCCGGTAGAGGGGAGAATGGTCTACGAGATTTCGTAGACCACTTGAACGTTCACCGTCACCTGTAAGGTTCCAGTCTGAATGGGTGTTCCACTGCTGACCTCGCTCATTTTGGCGTACGATAATGGTTGATACACATAAGACGGGCTGACGGAATCGACTCCCGTTATTTGAACTCCGAGAGCGCTTGCGAGCGTCTGAGCCTGGTTCGAAGCATCTTGAACCGCCTTTTGAAGAGCCTGCTTCTGTAGGTTAGCGTAAGTCTCGTCCGTGAATGTGAACGTAATTCCCGCAACTTCGTTGGCGCCGTTCTGAGTGGCAGCGTCTAATACGCTGCCAATCGACGCCATGTCCTTAACGGTCACTTGAATTGCGTTGCGTACCGCGTAACCGATGATTTGTTGAGTTGTCGTAGAACAGGTGATAGGAAGTTGAGGATTAGTAATGGTGAGGCAGTTGTTAGTTTGCGAGTAAACTGGCGTTAGGCTATAATCGGTGGTGGTTATGTCATCCTTCGTAATGACCGGGTTTGTGGTCACGCCCAGTATGGCTTGTACCACTTGATTCATTGTGTTTGCGTTTTCGCTGGCCGCCTGAGCCGCAGTTGGTGCCTGAGTATTCACAGCTAAATTAAGTAGAGCCTCATCAGGTGCTGCTCCTACAGTTCCAGTGCCATTAATCGTTACAGTTTTCTGGTTCGAGCTCTCCGAGTTCGTAGTGACCGTAACTGGCCGCATAATCGCGAAGACGCTTACAATGACCAAAGCTATGATGGCGAGTGCGATCAGATAATTTCCCTTATAGACATCTGTCATGGTTCTCGGCAGGTAATTCCTCCAAAGAACCATTTAACCTACAGTTTAGAACATGACACAGCCACCTTTGATGATAACAATAAGACGGTGGCTAACTCGTACTACTTTCTCGAACAGTTTTGATGCTCGAGTCGCTTGAAACTGGAAATTACCAGGCGGGCAAAATTGAGTCACGAAGCGAAAGCGGCCGAATTTACCGTGTGGCTAGGCAACCGTAACTGTCGTGGGAAGCGGTTAAATGCATGACATAAGGCATTCCGAGCGTGATTAATTATGGTATACTTAAAAGATGAAGGTGTTTTCGACGCACCACTCGAAAAGATATGGCGATTCCTCCAAGACGACAACGCGGACCATGAACACCGATCTGTGAGATTCTCCAAGGTCCTTGAAAAGTCCGCGAAAGTCATGGTTGTGGAAATGGACTCAGTGAGCCCCGACGGGAAAGCGTTTAAGCAGACAGCCAAATTCACGTTCAACCCGCCGAAAGGTTTTGACATGGAATTCCTGTCAGGTCCAATGACTGGAACTAAGCATACTCACACCTACACGCCGATGGGGGCACAGACGAAGGTTGAAGTTGTCGGCGACTTCAAGATTCAGGGATTGGATGAGCAAGCAACCCGTAAAGCTGTACTGGCTCAACTAGAGCAACTTTTCGACGAAGACAATTCGGCACTGAGAAAATACAAGTGAACGTGACGCGTCTGATATAGAACCTGGACCCTATGGCGGGCCAGGTTACGGACCTGTTTCGAACTCGGTCGTGGCAATTGTTCCGCTAAGCGATTTTGTGCCGGTTCTCTACTGTCCTTATCGACTCATCCAAGGCTGTAACTGTTTCGTCAACGTGTTGTTCAGTTATGATGAATGGCGGTGTCAGGAGGATGTGATCGCCTAAGATGCCGTCCGCTGTACCCGTACCGGGGTAGACTATGACTCCCCTCTCCATGGCTTCGTTTGTAATCGTCGCCGCGATCTTCGCATCCGGCGGAAACGGTTCCTTCGTCTCCTTGTCTTTCACGAATTCAATTCCGATCATGAGTCCCATACCCCTAACGTCGCCAATGATCGGATGTCTCTCTTGAAGTTCCGTCAAACGTTTCATCATGTATTTCCCGATCATCGCACACTTCTCAACCAGATTGTTCTCCTTCACATACCGCACAACAGCTAATCCTACCGCCGAAGAGAGAGGGTTCGCGCAGGAGGTATGCCCTCCGACAATGTTCGATTTGCTCTTGATGAACTGTTCAACTATAGAATCACGAACTATTACTGCACCCAAGGGTGTGTAACCGCCGCCAAGTCCTTTTGCGGTTGTAATTATGTCGGGAGAGACACTCCAATGGTCAATGGCGAACCATTTTCCAGTCCTTCCCATCCCGCACTGTACCTCGTCGGCAATGAATTTCATATCATACTTGTCACAGATCTCCCGGATTATTGGAAAATACTCCTTCGGAGGCGTAGTAGCACCAGTTGTGGCACCGACGATTGGCTCAGCTATGAAACCGGCCACACATGCTGGGTCCTCCTGTCTAACCACCTTCTCCAGAAACGTCGCGCACTCAATATCACAGTCGGGATATTCGCGTTTGAACCAGCACCTGTAACAGTATGCGGGCGGAATATGCGGCATCTCCTTCAGCAGCGGCATGTACTTGCTCCGCCTAAACGTGTGACCACCAACCGAAAGTGCGCCAAGCGTGTTTCCGAAAAAGCTCTGCCAGCGAGTGATAATCTTGAACTTTCCTAAGCTACCTCTCTCAAAGTAGTATTGACGCGCAATCTTCACTGCGTTCTCAGTGGCTTCGGAGCCACTGTTCACTAACCAGGTAGTTGTCAGACCCTTCGGAGTAATCGTGGCAATCTCATCACAAACCTTCTCAGCAGGCTCATTTGAGAAGAGATGCATAGGAACAAACGAAACCTTCCTAGCCTGGTCGATCATAGCATCGATGACTGATGGAACGCCGTGGCCAATCGGTATCGTGGCATTCGCGCCACCACTCGCATCAAGATACTTCTTGCCATGCTCATCATAAATGTACACACCTTCTGCTCTGACAACTTTCAAATGTGGCCTGAAGAAGTCGCGGTAAAACTGGTGGGGAGCTTCCATAATTATCTAGGAGTGAATTTCGGCTCTTTAAGCCATTAAAATACTGTGCTCGGTTTCTCTCAGCGATATTCGAAATTCGCTCCCTAAGGTAATTCGCTCAGGCTGAATTTCTTCAGCTCATTTTTTAAGCTGAGTCAGATGAACTCCCACTAATTCCCGAGGGGATGACAATTTGCGCTTCCCGAAGATAATTCAAGTTGAACAGAGCATTGACACTCGACACCTGCAGGACTATTCTGCAACTCTCCGGAGTGAACTTGAGGCTGTTGGACTTTCACGCTCGATTAAGAAGGATATGAAGGTGGCGATAACTGCTGGAAGCCGCGGAATCGCGCACATTCCGGAAATGCTTGCTATCATAGTTGATGAAGTGAAAAAGGCGGGAGGCCGCCCGTTCCTCTTTCCCGCCATGGGATCCCACGGTGGAGCAACTGCAGAGGGACAGATGGGGATTCTTAACGCGCTGGGAATAACGGAAGCCGCAACTCACGCGCCCATTCTTGCAACGTCAGAAACAAAAATGATTGGAACTCTCGAAAATGGCGAAGCAGTTTA
>CAZAGP010000224.1:0-8988 GCA_964484575.1 uncultured Candidatus Bathyarchaeia archaeon
ACTAACCTTCAATCGCTTATAGTAATCACATATTGTGAGTTCTGAATGTAATCGTTCAATGTGCCCTGCCCTTTAATCGTCGGTTGACGAACCTGCTGACAGTGATATTGAAATGTTCCGAGATAGAATGATCCACTTGGCCCGACTGTTCGAAAGTTTCGCGTGCACATTGAGTACTGCGATTTCTCTTGCAACTCTCCGGATTAGTGGCTTACAGTCCCCTAGATTCACGCGACGCCCCGTACGAATACGTCAATCAACAATCGAATCAACTGTCCCCATGGCGATTTTCTATGCGCAAGTCTCTCGGCTAAATCGGTAAACAGAGGAAACAAAATTAGGATGAATCGACAATCGTCAGTGGCGTTCATGTGATTCGTGATGATAGTCGACTTCAAGATCAAGATGGGACGAAGCTATAATGTGGCGTACTTGATCCACTTGGGAGGCTACTCAGGCCAGAACATGTGGCGATCAGAGTTCCGCCGGCTTGAGAAATGGGCGAAGAAAAGTAAAGTTCGAACCGGTAAGCGGATTATGTATTTCATCGACAAATGGGGAGAGAAACCTAACAGAAAACGCCGATCGGTTGCAGCACTTGAGATTAAAGGCAAAGCGAAAACTGAAGGTGCAATTCGGATCTTGAAGCTTCCTAGACAGAAAGTAGTGAGTGTAAGGTTTGATCCCAACAAGGTATCAGCCGATTTAGTCTATCACGGGCTCGAAAGCTGGTTAGAGTCCGGAATTTACAAACAGGTTGCACGGTCGAGGGAACTATACGATGGTAACCCTTGGACCAGTGCCGATGCATACGCCCACTGCGAAGTTCAAGTTCCAATAAGACGGAAATGAAAGGCCTTAACTCACATCGAAGAGCTGTTATTCGATGAGAACCCTAGGTATCATAATATTCGATAATGTTGAAGATCTTGATTTCACTGGACCTCTCGAAGTTTTCGGAACAGCATCCTACGTGAGTCCCAATTCACTTCAAACCTTCACTATCCAGCGTGATGGTCGAGAAGTGAAGACTGTTAATGGGTTAAGGGTGAAGCCTGATTATACCTTTCGAGAATGTCCCAAATTGGACATACTCCTAGTGCCTGGAGGTATAGGAACACGAACTGAAATGAAAGATCCGGAGACTCTAACCTTTGTGAAGCAGAATGCAGTCACCTGCGAACTCGTTCTATCCGTCTGCACTGGAGCGCTTGTGCTTGCTGCTGCGGGCGTTCTTAACGGAAAGAGAGCAACCACTCACTGGGCCGTGCTTGATCAGTTGAAAGCCTTTCCGCAAGTAAAGGTGGAGCGAGCGAGGTACGTCCGCGATGGAAAAGTTGTGACTTCTGCAGGTGTCTCAGCTGGTATTGATATGGCATTTTATGTTATGAAGGAACTGTATGGTACTTCGGTGTGCGAAGACGTGGCGCGAGATATCGAGTACCCGCTGCGTAACGTTTGAGTCCGCTTTTCCGCCTGCACATTGAACCATCTACCTATAAACCCGTTCAGCTTCTTCGATATCGATGCGGTAATTGAGCCCTTTTAGATTTGACGATCGCGTTGCTTTAGTGACTGGCGGGAGCACTGGAATTGGAGCTGCCGCCGTCTTGATTCTTGCAAGTTGCGGAGTCAAGGTCGCAGTAAACTACTACAAGAGCGCCAAAGAAGCGGAAGACGTCGCGCAGAAAGTGAAATCAGCTAAGGGTGATGCCCTGCTAGTTCAAGCTGATGTAAGACGGTCAAATGAAGTGAACGAAATGGTGAGGAGGACCGTAAAAGAGTTCGGTAAGCTTGATATCCTCGTAAACAACGCCGGAGGTATCGTGAAACGTACGCCCATTGTCGAAGTGGATGATGATCTTTGGGACTCAACGATGGACCTTAACCTTCGAAGCGTATTCTACTGCTCCAAAGCGGTCGTACCGTTCATGGTTGAAGCTCGGTACGGCAGGATCATTAGTGTCAGTTCCGTTGCGGCCTTTACAGGTGGAGGGAGGCATGCCACTATTTACGCTACTGCGAAGGCTGGATTGCATGGCTTTACGAAGGGGCTGGCTAAGGAGTTAGCACCCTTCGGAATAACAGTGAACGTAGTCGCGCCTGGAGTCATTGATACGCCATTTCACGTGAAAGCAGAGACCGGAGGGTTCGATCAGTTTATGCCAGGAATCCCGTTGAAACGAGTTGGAACTGCAGAGGAGGTTGCAAGCCTCATAACGTACCTAGCTTCAGATGACGCAGGATATTCCACGGGTACGGCTTTCAACGTAAATGGCGGAATGTACTAGGTACAGACGACTCGAATCACAGGAATGGTAGTGAGAATTGGTATGCGCATGATTGACCTAAGAAGCGACACGGTAACCTTGCCGACAGTTGAGATGCTTGAGGCGATGCGAACAGCTGAGCTGGGTGACGATGTGTATGGCGAAGATCCTACGGTTAATCGTTTAGAGGAGCTCGCTGCTGAAAAGATGGGTAAGGAATCAGCCGTATTGACTACTAGCGGGACTCAAGCTAACCTGGTAAGCGTGATGAGCCAGACCAAGCGAGGTGACGAGGTTATCCTGGAGCAGGATGCACACTTGTACTATTATGAGGTTGGTGCATTCTCGGCCCTCGGCGGGTTGGTCCCTAGATTGGTTAAAGGGAAGATGGGAGTTATGACGCCGGTTGATATTGAAGCAGCGTTAAGGCCGCCGAACATACATTTTCCGCCCACGAGTCTAGTGTGCATTGAAAATACGCATAATCGCGCGGGAGGAGCGATATGGACCCCGTCGCAAACTAAGTTAGTGTACGATTTCGCTAAGGGGCGAGGACTTAACGTTCACCTGGACGGCGCAAGAATATTCAATGCTGCAGTAGCTCAGAATCTTGACCCGCGAGAATTCACACGAAACGTTGACACTTTAATGTTCTGCCTCTCGAAAGGTTTGAGTGCGCCAATCGGGTCACTGGTTTGCGGGAGCCAGGATTTCATTGATCGTGCAAGAAGATGTCGGAAGATGCTTGGTGGCGGGATGAGACAGGCGGGGGTGATTGCAGCCGCCGGGATTATTGCAGTAGAGAAAATGGTTGATCGGCTCAGAGACGACCATGAGAACGCGAAGATTCTCGCGACGGGATTAGCGAAGTTAGGTTTCTCTCTTGATCTCTCCAGCGTACATACGAACATTCTCATCTATGACGTCACCGTGTTAGGCCTAGATGCGGAGACATGGGTCTCCAGGATGGGTGAATGCGGGGTAAAGTTTAGCGCGGTGGACACTAAACGAGTAAGGATGGTGACTCATCGGGGAATAGAGAGGGAAGACGTTGAGTACACTGTTAATACTGCCGCGAAGATTGTCGATCAGATCAAAGCTAGATCCTAATCGAATGGTGTGCTGTTCGTGAGGATTTCTGCGAGTTGTGCGGGTTGAATGTTTCCTCCACTAACGAGCAGGGCGACTGTCTTTCTCTCTAATTGACTCCTAATTTTGAATGCGGCCGCGGTTGAGGCCGCACCTGCCAGTTCTGCAACTTGACCTGTGGCTAGAAATATGGTATTCACAGCTCGACTCATCTCATCATCGGACACTAAGACTATGTCATCGATACGCTTCCGGAGCGAGTTGAATGGTAGGTCGTAGGTCCTAGCAGTCGCCAGTCCTTCGGCAATAGTGTTTACTCGTTCAGTTTGCTTCACGGTGTCCTCCTTCCACGATTCGTAGAATGCGGGGGCTCCTTCCGCTTGGACGCCTATTACCCTGATTCTAGGGTTGAGGGTCTTGTAGACAAGGCATGCGCCGGAGGCTCCGGATCCTCCTCCTATTGGATTGATCACGACATCAACGTTAGGCTGCTCTTCGAATATTTCAAGATGCATCGTGGCGACTCCTTCGTGAAGTAGCGGTTCGTTGATCGGGTGAAGGCAGGTGTACCCTTTATCGATTGCAAGCTGTTGTGCATACTGCAAAGCCTCATCAAAGTAACTGCCGTGAGTTATCACTTCTGCATTAAGCTTCTTGACGGCTTCGATCTTAATTTCGGGAACTCCATTGGGCATAACAATTTTCACACCTATCCCGAAAAGTAAACCAGCGTACGCGACCGATTGAGCATGATTTCCTGTTGAAGCGGTGATAACGGTGCTGGCTGCCGCCTGTTGCATGACGTGTTCCATGTAGTTTATTCCTCCACGTATCTTGAATGCTCTTGTGGGCTGAAGGTTCTCAAGTTTCAGATACAGTTGACAATCCAGGAGTTCCGAGAGGCGCCTAGAATAGAGGAGGGTTGTTGGCTTCAGGTATTTGCTGATATTTCTTCTGGCCTCGTAGACTCCTTGCAGAGTCGGAATCCGCTTAGAACTCATGCCAGTTCAACAGCAGTCTAATGCTGATCAATCTTTCCGTCAGATTCCCATTCAGTTGAGCAAGTGCAGTGTAGCGATGATGGTCATATTGAGGTATGCGTTGCTAATCAAGCACGTGATCGGCTACAAGTTCCCTTTGGGAAAAGCTCCAATAATCAGATGTGAAATCCAGCTACTTTAGGATTGGATTTGATGCGGAAGCACTTCTCTATAAGTTGTCTAATCCTTCTCTCATTCTGCTATATGATTCACGCGTCATTAGCGATGTCAGCTGGTTACCCAATTCCATTTCAGGGTATGAGGCTAGTTTACTACACTCAGACTACTCAGGCACTTCTGCAGCAGACTGGATTATCAGGACAAGGATGGGTTACGCTTACGTTTCATGATCTGTCAGTGAATTCCTCTAAGATGGATGTCAACGTGAACGCTACGGTCACAGAGGTAGGCCGTTCCCTCCCTGATGTAGTGAACACTACCACAGACTTTCCAACGAATACAGATACCCTCATCTTTCTGAGGCATGGGGGTCAAGAGAAGATTGACCTTTACGCGGGGGCGGCTGGACAAGCGATTCAAGTAATCCCCGGATTCAGCCTCCAGCTCTCCCGCTCCTGGAACTTGTACGATCAAACCGTCGCGGTGACGCCAGTGGGGAATTTCTCGGTGTACCGCTACCATACTTCGTTCGGTTCAGGAAGTACAACACTTGATCTCTTCGCGTCTTACGATAAATCCACGCAACTACTAGTCTATCTAGAGGGTTACGCGACCCAAGGTGGATTAAGCATCTTGGTGGAAAAGCTAGAGTTACGTGAAACCAATGTTCAGTTTTCATCTCAGACACTGTCTTCTCAATCTGGCATTGCTACATTAACCTGCGACGGCGGGTTGAGTGGTCCAGTGCAACTCGCATGCAGGTTCACGGAATTGAAATTCTAAATCCTTCTAGGAATCTTCTCCGTTCTCCAGTAACCTTGCCTTTTCACCCGATTGCTTCCGGTTTAGAACTGTCACATTATGTGTTGCGGCTTATTCACTTGCGGTAATGTTACCTTGGTGACGTCGGCCACGTATCGTCCGAAGAGTTCTGGGTGATCGGTGTGTATTGGGAAGAGTGTCTTGGGGGAAATTTCCATGATGGCCTGCTTTATTTCAGTGGGCATGATGTGGCCGGAGCAGTGGATGTGGTACATTGGTAGGCCGAAGTGGTCGAGCCAATTTACGAATTTCTCATACTCGATCTCCATCTCCTCGTTGAAAGGTTCGGAAGATGAGAGAATGAAGCTGCTGCCTGGTTCAGGCCGCATTTCGAGTAGCTCTTTCAAATCAGAGAAGGCGGTGGCGAGGATGAGCTCTTTCTGTCTCCTTCTTGCTTCGTGGGCGTCAATCACGTTGGGAAGGTCAAGAATTGTTTGTTCCCATTTGTAGTATTGTTTCTTCTCTCGTCGAAAGATGAGGAAATCGGATGATTTCACATCTGGGAGATCCAGATGTTGGTCTTCGTACAGCTTGCTTAAGATGTACGCTTGTCTCAATGAGACTGCAAGTCTTCTATGGTTCTTTTTAGCAACTTCAAATAAGGTTTTGGTGCGATCAACGTCCGTGTTTCTGAACGTGGCCAGCGTGAGGTTTTGTGATGTGCCGACGACTTTGTTGATTTTGGTCATAACCTCTTGTTCGGTTGAGAAGTCAGCCCCAATGAGGTTTGTTCCTTCACACAGCATCGCTGTAGGGTTGGATTTCTTTGCGGCATTGATGAAATCTCGCGTGAGTTCTGGTTTTGTGCCGTGTATTCGAAAGTCGCCCGAGTACACTATGGCTCCTTCCGACGTGTGCAGGATTAACCCATATGAGCCCGGTACAGAATGATCAACGTGTATTGGTTCAACTTGAATTGAGCCGACATTAAATTTGCTGCCTGTTCGGAATGGTCTGAACTCTAAACCTTCAAGATCGTTGTCGAACCCTTTGGGTGAGATCTCCGCGAACGTTTGAAGGATCGTGGCTGTGGTTGCACCGCAGTAGACAGGGAGATCTCGGTTAAGGAATGAGATGTAGGATGAGTGATCTGTGTGTGAATGTGACAATATGACTGCATCAATGTTTAACGGTTCGTCTTGGAACTTGTAGGCCCCCTCGATCTTGGGTAGCAGCCCGAATTCAAGCAGGCCTCTCTCGTCTCTTGGAGAAAGCCAGGGTTCGGAGTAGAATTTTGAACGTTCGCTGAAATTCATTCCGAAGTCGAGGAGGATTCTCGTGTCCTGGTCTTCCAGTAGGAATTTGTTCCCGCCAATCTCTCCGACGCCGCCGTAGAAGGTGATTTGAGTCGAGAACTCTCACCCTTAGTATGGAGGCGGTACGGGATTATTCAACTAGAGGGGTGCTTCAAGTCCGAGCTGGTCTATTTGGCCTTGTCTCCCATCCGAATAGTTTTTCCGTCCGGTGTCATGCAGGCTTTCACTCGCATACGGCCGGTCTTCTCGTCTACTTCCATGATTAAGCGGAATCCGCATTTGCATCGCCACTGATCGTCATATTCGTGTAGATGTTCGTCGGACGACCGACGGGGCATATGCTCTCAGAATTACTGATTATTTCGTGCCTATTGAGCCTTCTACTTGGTGCGTGGTAAGAAGGAATGGTTCAGATGGGGTGACTGTGAAGAGGAAGGATACTGCTGTGATAAGGTTTGAGTGATGGCGACATTATTGAGCGAGAAAGCGAGTTTGGGGAGGGGTATGCTGCGATTAGCTAGGAAGTGTGTAGAAGAAGGTTACTTTGTAGACGTAGATGTCTCCGTAGAAGTTAAGCGATGGTGTCCATTGGCCTGCGTTGAATGTTGACGGCGTGATATACGCCCCGGTTATGATGACGTTGGATCCGCTCACGTTATTTGGAATGACAATATTGTTTGCGAATATCAGTCGGTAGTTTCTCCCGTTAACGACCACGTAGAAGATCGACGAAGGTGAGATTGCGCATGGAGGACTGTTGAGGGCACATGCAGGGTTCATTTGGGACGTCTTTATGACGCCGAGAACTGTGACGTTGTGGGCTTCTGGTGGAGGCGGAAAGGCGTTACTGTCAGTAGGCTGGCTTAAAGGTGCGTTCGGTGATGGTGAATTCTGGATGACCGGTGGTGTGCTAAGCTCGTATGCGTTGTAATATGGGATTGCAACAAAAGCGATTGTCATGATAACGACTACTATTGCTGCCGCTGCTATCGCATACCTCTCCCGGGTCATGATTTGATCTCCATCTCTTTCAGGGCTAAGGTGCTTGACTAACCTAAAGGAGCTCTAAACTCACCCTGTCAAATCTAATAATTTGGGAGTATACGAATTGACAACATTAGCGTAGTATATCTGGTTCAGCTCCTGTTAGCCTTCGAGTATCGAGGCTCGGTCGCTTCCATACCGCAATT
Source organism: uncultured Candidatus Bathyarchaeia archaeon (assembly GCA_964484575.1). Classification (GTDB taxonomy): domain Archaea; phylum Thermoproteota; class Bathyarchaeia; order 40CM-2-53-6; family 40CM-2-53-6; genus FEN-987. The sequence continues at coordinate 7,788 of CAZAGP010000224.1, forward strand.
CATAATGTACTTTCGAGACTCGATCAAGAAGCAAGGATTGTCGTAATATGATTAAGGTTCTAGGCTAACTATAACCTCACACGGGAGAATACGTTTTCTGAAATGCGCGCATCAATGGTATTACTGCGGAATCTAAATATGTATTACCTGTCTCCTTAGGGGACTGGCGCTGAAACTTGGAGAGAACTTGTTTCGTTTGTGGTCGCGAGACTAGCGAATGTGTTTGCTGTCCGGAGGACGGGCATGTATGTTGCCGGGATTGGGGAGAGATTGATTGCCCCGTCTGCGGACCATAACTCCGCATGATCTTCCTTTTATCATTCAGATCTTGTCTGCTCCCTGATTGGTTTACTAAGACTCATATTCTTGACTGCCAGAGAATGGCATGAATTTCATTGGCAAAAGTGGCAGTCTTAGGGTTAGGGTTAATGGGTTCAGCGATCGCGGAGAACCTTCTGAATAGGAAGCACGAGGTTCACGTGTACAATCGAACAGCATCAAAAGCTAAGCAGCTTGCGGCGCTAGGTGCAGTAGTTCATTCGACTCCTATTGCAGCCGTAAAAGGTGTCGAAATCGTAATCACCATGGTCACGGATCAGAACGTGATTCGCGAAATTGCGTTTGGAAGGGATGGATTTCTAGATGGCGTAACAAGAGGAAGCGTTTGGATCGACATGAGTACTATACTGCCCGAAGCCTCGATCGAACATGCAGAGGCATGTGCTAAACGCGAAATAGAGAGATTGGATGCTCCGGTGCTGGGTGGACCCCAGTTAGCGGGTAAGGGAGAGTTAGTTATAGTAGTCGGAGGAGCGAAAGAGATCTACACGAAACACGTAAACTTCTTGCGTGAGCTTGGAAAGGAAGTTGTCTATATTGGGCCTCACGGCGCGGGTCACAAGATTAAGCTCGCTTACAATCTTTACCTCGCCATCTTAAGTTCAGGTTTCTCGGAGGCATTAGTATTCGCGGAAAAACTGGGAATCAAAGGTGAAGACTTCGTAAACGTCGTCAATAAGACGCATCATAAGACAGGCTATACGGAAACCAAGGGGATGAACGTGGTCCACAACGTCTTCACACCAACCTTCACGCTTGGAATGATGAGAAAGGATTTGGCTCTCGTGCAGAGTGAAGCAACAATGCACAACATGAGTCTGCCCATAGCGTCATCATTACTCAACCTGTACACCTTGGCTAT
>CAZAGP010000225.1:0-2682 GCA_964484575.1 uncultured Candidatus Bathyarchaeia archaeon
CCAAGTCCTCGACTTGGAAGGCTAGGTGATCCATCTCTTCCCCCGCCGTGTACTTCACATCGTGCACACTACCCTTCTCATAGTAGTTTAGTTCAAGTTCGGGGCCGCCCTCGTGTGTTATCAAGCTGACCACCGTTCCTTTCACAGCATCAATACTCGATCTTCCCTTCTCTCTCATTCCCAGAATCCGAGTGTAGAAGTCGACAGACTCTTTCAGGTCCTTAACTCGGATCCCAGTGTAGATGAACCTGGTTTTCAACCAACAAGCCTCGAACCGGTAACGCATACTCTCATACTAGAATCTAGAGTTCGAACCGTCTTTCTCCAGTTTGGGAAGGGTTGCGTCGATTATGGTATTCTGCAGCTCCCCGCCCCCATTCAAGTTATGATACATGTGTGTACCGGAGTCAGTACGTTAATATTCTGCGTTACAGGATGGGGAGGAAGATGAATCATGATAATGGCACAAACAGTCGTTCTCGAAAGGCGGAACCTCGAGAAACATGCAGGATCTGGCTACAAATGCAACAGTTGCGGTTTTGAAACGCGGCGCTCTAAAGCGTTCGAGTGCCATAAAAGATTCTGCGTAATCCGAGTTGATTAAAGGAAATTTGGCTGGTGCGTCGATGCTAAGTACGCTGAAACGGTTCGTAGTAGGCATGAGGAATGTGTTTCTTGTTTCGTTAGCTACTAGTACGTTTGCGATCCTTCTAGCCTACCTCTTCCATTTTTAGTCCAATTCAGATCGAATTCTTTCCTCCTCTTTGAAATCACGATCTGACCTGAACTACCATAGTTGCAATTTTGCAGTGCTTAACAGAAACTGCCTTTGGCTTGGTTACGTAGTCTTCAGCCTGAGTTAGGATATCCCAGGCTTCATGGTCATCTAACTCTCGAATCAGAATTAGAGCTGCAATATTGCAATAATGTGTAGACGGTATGTTCAAACGTCGATGCTCATTGTACAGTGCAATGTGTTAAGAACAGGAAGATTGTTTCCATCACGCCAAGGAGGCCCGAGCATGTTCACGCTAGAGAAATCGAGTGACGTTGAGGATCTTATCGTGGGAACTACGATTCTTGGGACCGGTGGAGGTGGAAGCCCGGAGGGCGGCAGAAGCATTTTGGATTCGGATTTGAGGTCGGGAAGGAAGCTTCAGGTTGTTGGCTTCAATGAAATTCCTGATGAGGCGCTCATTGTTAGCCCCTATCATGTCGGTTCCATTGCGCCGAACTTGAAGTCCACGAAGAGGACTGTCATTTCCGAGCCGTTCAGCGTCGCGTTAGAAATGATTGAGCGTCAGCTCAACAGTAAGGTTGCCGCGACTGTTGCAAGTGAAATTGGCGGAGGTAACACCGCAGCCGCGTTGCATGTTGCGGCGCAGTTGAAAATTCCTATGATCGACGGTGACCTCATGGGCAGGGCTGGGCCTGAACTTCACCAAAGCACAGCGCACATCTTCAACGTGCCCGTCTCCCCTTCAGCGATCGTCAGCGAGACAGGTAACTCAGTCTTAATTGAAAAATATGCGGACATAGATGATTATGAAGCGGTCGCGCGGTATCTCTCCGTACTGGCGGGTACTCATGCTGCAGTCATCGATACTCCGATGACAAAGCGGGTGGCAATGCGTACTGTGGTGAATGGTACGATCAGCAAAGCCGTGGCTGCTGGACGAGCGGTCCGGTTAGCTAACGCATCAGAACAGGACCCGGTGGATTCCGTTAGAGAAGTATTGGAGGGATGGCTTCTCTTTACGGGCGCGGTGACAAAGTATGAATGGCGGAATGAGAAAGGTTTCCTGTTTGGCGACGTGAATCTAAGAGGAACGAATGTGTCGGAGGGTCATGAATTGCGCTCGTGGATTCAGAACGAGCACATCTTCGCTTGGCAGGACGGAAAACCCGCTGTAATGCCTCCGGACCTTATCATGTTTCTGGACGGCAAAGGCTACGGCGTTACGAACGATAACCTCAAGCCCGGGCTTGAAGTCAGCGTCGTAGCCGCAAAGGCGCCGGAAGTCTGGCGGTCGAAGAATGGGCTAAGCTTGTTCGGTCCACGACACTTCGGCTTTGACTATGATTACGCGCCGGTGGAGAACCTACTGAAGTAATTCGCTTTCCTCTTTTTCTACCTGATTCGCAGATTACGTGCCTTTGCGGCGTTTCAGTTCGTCAGCGAACTTACGGACCAGTTCGTCAATGAAGACTTGGTACTCTGACTCGGAAACCATGGCTTTGTGCTTGTTTGCGTCTATCTCCTTCTTCGACTGCAGGTCGGGGCATCAAGGAAATTGAGGCTGAATTCAAGTACGTCACCTCTCGGGCGGTTGGAAAATCATCTAGTACGGCGTGGAACGTATTTTCACTTCCAAAATCACGAAAAGCTGACTGATTTCAGCTGGGCAGATCAGAGGCAATAAAAAACCTAATGACTGCTTTCATTCTCTGGACAACAGGATCGCCTGATAACCTCCTCTTTCTTCTCGCGTCGTCGGTCAACCATCGGCATAGTGTGCACGAAGTTGTCGCCTTGAAGGAAACTGCAGCTGGGTTGAGCGCGAGGAAAAAACCGTTACCTCGTCCAGGAGAAGGGTGTGAGTAATTTCTTCTTCTTCGCCAAATGTCTGAAGCTGGATACGGTATATTCATCTAGCTTAAGTGTCATGTTACGGCGGAGAA
>CAZAGP010000226.1:0-7929 GCA_964484575.1 uncultured Candidatus Bathyarchaeia archaeon
CGAAACCCCCGTTCTCGAGAATGTATTGTGTGTCTAGGATTAACCCAACGTACATGGTTAAGACTTGGAGCATCCATGCAAACGGAGCCTTCAGATGGAGCACTATTTGGTTCGGCCCAGTTACGTATATCGGCCATGTGCTATCAGTCATGATTTTCAGCAACTCTGGACTAGGATTGATGACTCCGCTCTGCGTCATGAGAGCCACAGTTGCAGGGCCGAACGTCACATTTGACATGTCAAACACCTGGTAGCCGTTCATGAAGGCCGAACTATTACCGGACAAGTAGTAGAATTCGTACCAGTCCCCCCAGACTTGGTAAGCGTTGAACGGGTCACCGTTCGAGAAGGTCACGTTCTGCCGCAGATTGAACGTATACGTCATTCCATCCGGGGAAACGGACCAAGAAGTGGCAAGGTCCGGCAATACCTGTGTAGTGTCCCCAGTTTGATACACTAAACTACCGTTCAGAGTTACAAGAGGCTGGTAAACTGTATAGTACCACCAGTCGCTGCCGACTATGTTAAGCGTAGGTGGAATTGGGTTCAGATCAGACCCTGACCAGAGAATTTCATCTATTACGAGCGTATCATGAAGCGCGCTTGACATTGTAGCGCTAGTGGTCGCGCTCATCGTCGGAGCAGCCGGTTGCATTGAAGAATATAGTCCTACTCCAATTCCAGCGGCTACTACAATAATTACAATCAAGATGGCAGCGGTTGTCTTAGTTACCGCTCTGCTTCTCATACAAATTGATCAGACTTACTTTTACTTAACACTTTGTAGTCCACACGCAACTTAGGTGCACAGAAAGCGACGGAACGACTCCGAGCACCCGTCCAGTATTGCATTAGACTCAACTAAAATTGTGAGGGTAGCAAACTATTCGATTTTGACTCAGAACTGTCCAGTTGGTCGTGAATGACCATACAGTTAAAGAATGGTCGAGCGCAATCTTGCGATTCCGTGTAACACAGTTTGCCAAGAATGATTGGTGCACTCCTCAAAGGGTTGAATGAAGGAGTTAGCGTGCTTGAGCTTGACTCTCCTGCACTCGTGAATTCCGCTGACGTTGTCGTTCGTATGCATGCGTGCGGTATGTGTGGAACTGACCTAGCTATTCTCGAAGGGAGACATCCTGCTAAACCGCCAGTAATTTTAGGCCACGAATGTGCTGGTGAAGTAGCACAGATTGGCAGTGGCGTTACCAGCCTAAGTGTGGGGGATCATGTTGTTGTCGACCCCAACCTACGATGTGGTGTCTGTCGATATTGCAGGTCGGATCGACCAAACCTCTGCGAGAATCTTGTGAGCATAGGCGAAGACGTTAACGGGGGATTTGCGACTTACATGCTTGCACCTGAGAAGTCGATTTACAAGATTCCGAAGAGTATGGATTGGAAGACAGCCGCATTGACTGAACCATTCTCATGCATCATTAACGGGTTCCTGAGAGCGAGAGTGAAGCCTTCAGATAATGCCGTCGTGTACGGTGCTGGGCCGATGGGACTCTTTTGGGTGAGTTTGCTTAGACGCGCTGGGGCGCGAAAGATAATGTCTGTTGAGATCGTTGAAAAGCGGCGGGACGCTGCGAAAAGAGTCGGGGCGGATCTCACGATAAACCCCTCCACGGAGGACCCGGTGAAACGAGTGTTGGATGAAACAGGCGGATTAGGTGCTGACGTTGGTGTAGAGGTTATCGGCAAGGGTGAGACCGTGGAAGCGGCAATTCAATCGTCAGCGCACGGAGGGCGAGTGGTTATCATGGGAACTTGCAGGCCAGAAGCTTTAGCAAAGTTCAGTCCGTTCGATATTATGCGCTACGAGAAGGATATCCTAGGATCTCACACGCAGGCTGCGAGTTTCAGAACAGCCATCGACATGTTGGATGCAGGTCTTGTTCCAGTAGATGTCATAGTGACGCATCTTATACCGCTGAGAGAGATTGATAGAGCATTCACGCTGAACAAGTCAGGCGAAGCTGTAAAGACCGTTGTAGTGATGGATTAGTATAATGAAAAAAAAGTAACGCTCGGGCGGACCTGCTACTACCGCCCTTGCTTCGTCCGTTTAATTAGTGAAAGCTCTACCTGGAAGCTCGTATACTGATTTCCAACCAGGACTCAACGGTTCCTTAAGAAAAGGTTCCATCTCCTCGCGGGATCGAAGAGTGATCTTGTCCACAGGGGGCACTGTTCCAGCTGGGAATGCTTGAAGGATCTCGTCGTGCACTAGCGTGAGGTATCGGAGGATGGCTGCGATTGGTCTCTTAGCTTTCCTTGCCGTCGCCAGGGTTGGTTTTCCGACAACCCCTTCCGGAGTTGCCGTAATCTCGATGGCGGCATGTCCCTCGCCCTCCGACCATTTGTGTGGTCGACGGAACGGGTCAACTGACGTGTCAAAGTGACCGCCGGGTAAGTATGATATGCCCTGCGTATCTTTAGCTAGGCTCATGTCAACCATCTCCGGCGGAAAGAGCAAGAGCGCGTTGGATGTCTCCGCCTCGTCAGCGTGAACGAAGTGCGTTCCCATCGCATCAGCTTTCCCTGTGGGACCCCAGAATTCACGGACTGCACGATGCCAGTCCAACATTCGGAATATGCCTGGAAGCTGATATCGCTTCATGAATTCGTGTAAAGCGGATTCCAGGACCCAAAGTTGCCCGTGATTGTTCACGATTATCTGTTTCCTGAACCCGTCATTCCAGAGTCCGGCCATGACGGCGATCAATATTTCTCGCGTAGTGGTCTCAGATAGGATGACGGTACCTGGCATTCCAATATGATGGAATGGGTGAGCTCCATAATTGAGCGGTGGTAGCGCAAGGTTTACGGGGGCACCCTTCTTCGCGGTGTATCGGCGTACGCCTTCGCAGATCTGTGAGACCACGAAGGTGTCCAAACCGGAGACCGTGTGGATTCCGTGGTTTTCTGTGCACCCTACCGGAATTAGAACGATATCGTTCTTCCTCCTATTTTCCACGAGCCTCTGGCGGACGGTGTTCTGTATGTAGCTCCCCGGTTTTCCTAGCTCAGGAGGGGAAGGTATTCCATAGTCACGAAGGATTTCGTCTATTTTCTGTTCGGAGGCGTCCCAAATTTCCTTTTTCAATTTTCCGACAGGAGTATTCTCAAATACGATGTTAGGTTGGTCAGTAGTAATCCACATGCTACTAGTCATATGGCTAACCTGTGCGGCAACATTCGCCATCGTCTATTAAAGTGGTTCGATTAGTCTCTTAGAGAAATCCAGCGATTGGTCTGTTCTGATTGAACGATCGCGTCCATTATCTGGCAGTTTCGGTAGCCATCGTAGAAGTTTGCTCCAATGGGAGTAATGGATCGGTTGTTGACGATGCAGTCAGTGAAATGGTACAGCTCGTTAACGAAACTGTGTTCCCAACCGAAGCCTCCACCTTGCTCAGTCCAGAATTTTTCCATCATTGGATGCGTCTTTGAGGTTGTCCAAACGTCACGGAATCCTCGAACATCATTCGGATCCTTTAAAGTGCATATTTCAAGCTCATTCAACCTTTCTAGGTTGAATCGAAGCGAGCCTTGATTTCCAGTGACCTCGAACCTGAGGAAGTCCTTTCTTCCAGGTGCCATCCAGCTGGCTTCGATTGTACCAAGGGCCCCGTTAGAGAATTTTACAGCTGCGACAGCGGAATCCTCAACTTCCACTTTACCTTTCACTGTTGGTTTCTCTACGAGTGGACGTTCTTTGACGAATGTTGCCGTGGCGCCTGCGACCGAGGAAATTTCGCTGACAAGGTATCGAGCGAGGTCAATTATGTGCGACCCGAGATCACCTATTGCTCCGTGCCCTGCAGTTTCAATCTTGAAATGCCAGTCTAGAGGAAACTCGGGATTGATGTAACCCCAGTCTCCCACCTCAACGTTGAGGTAGGCTCCTCGAAAGTTGAGAACTCGACCGATGAAACCTTCTTCTATCAGTTTCTTTGCGTAGTTAACGGCAGGGATGAATCTGTAGTTGAACCCTGTCATGTTGACTACTCTCGCTTTGTCAGCGGCACGTACCATTTCCTCCGCTTCTTTTGCGGTTCTCGCCAGAGGTTTCTCGCATAACACGGGTTTGCCAGCTTCGATTGCAGCTATAGCCGGTTCAGAGTGAACGTTAGGAGGTGTACAAATGTCGATTACCTCAACCTCAGGATCCTGTATCAGTGAACGCCAGTCTTTGTAGGTTCGTTTGTATCCGAATCTTTCCGCAAAAGACTTTGTAAGTTCTTGATTTCTGCCGCTAACAGCTGTCAGTTTCGGACGCTTCGGAAGTGGGTAGTAGAATATTGGTAAATTGAGCCAAGCATAGGAATGCACTCTCGCGATATTGTACCCTATGATTCCTATGCTTAACTCAGAGTCTCGCACTGATTACCACTTCACGACCCGGTCGCGGATCCGTTGGTGATCAGGCGGCTCTTATGGCTTGACGGTGATCTTAGCGTCCTCTCTGCTCAGTAGCTTTTCCAATGCTTTTGGTACGTCCGAAATAGGGTATCTTCCTGTGATGATGTTGGTTGTGTCGAGTCTTCCGGATGCCATCAGTTTTATGACACTCGGCCAGACTCCTGCTCCTGCGTGTCCTTGTGTCCCGTAGGCCTGTAACGCTCGAACTTGGTACATTTCGAAGAAGACAGGCGCAGCTTTGTCTGCCCTTCCAATATCGACTATCTTGCCGCCAATCGCCATACATTTCTCGGCTTGTGGCATGATGAAGCTTGGGTCACCCGCCGCTTCAACATGCATGTCAACACCTTCGCCATCAGTGAGTTCGTTGATCTTCTGCCAAGGTTCCGTTCCCGACTTCTTCAATTCGATTGGATCAAAGACGTCGTTTGCTCCAACTTCTCTTGCTAGTTGGGCGCGTTTAGGTCGTGGCTCAAATGCAATTATCTTTCCTGCTCCTGCAGCTTTGGCAAGTCCTATTGCTCCCAGCCCTATTGGTCCGGTTCCCCAGACGGTAACAGACGAGCCTGGTTTGAATCCTCCTGCACGAATGAACATGCCATTATAGGCTACGCAGGCTGGTTCAATGAGTGATCCTGCTTCGAAGATCTTGTCTTCAGTCCGGTACACCTTCTTGAAGTCGTTAATCTTCCAGCAGAACTTCTGATGGATCTTCATGTACTGTTGGAATCCTCCATCGTCGGTGAAGCCCATTTCCATCAAGTTTATGCATTGATTGAAATTCCCCGTTCTACATGGATCACATTCGTTGCAATACCACATTTCTTCGCAGACAACGTAGTCCCCAACTTTGACGCCAGTGACTTCGTTCCCAACCTTCTCAATGATTCCACCTAATTCATGCCCCATGACTACCGGCGTCTTGACGAGTCCAGGATACAGTATGTAACCGTCCTTGTCACTCTCGTACATGTGAAGGTCAGACCCGCAAATTCCGCAAGCCTTCAAATGCACAAGCACTTCTTTAGAACCGATTTCCGGGATTGGAATATCTTCAACCTGAACTCTGGGCTTATGCCAGACACGACTTGCGTAAGTCGCTCTTCGAGTTTTCACTTCCTCCTCGGTGGGTTTGTAACTTTCTCTCGGTTTCCAGTCAGCATGTAATACTGCTGCTAATTGTTTCTGAGCCAATTTGATCGTGCCCGAATCCGCGAACGCGCTAGAAAAGAATTGCCGATAGTTCTCAACCATCATTTCACTTTGTGCAAAGCCGTCGGTGAGCAGAATTAACTTAACATACGTCCTAAGACTCGTTGCGATTGTGGATTAGAATGGTTAAGCGAGTCAAGTTCGGTGCCATCGGAATGGGTAGGATGGGATTGTGGCATGCGAAGGATTTGAAATCCAGGGTGCCCGGCGCAGAGCTTGTTGCTGTTTCAGACATTGACAAATCCTCGGCGATGAGAGGAAGCAGGGAGCTTGGGGTTCCCTGGTATCAGGATTACAAGAAACTTCTGAGGTTAAGGGATCTTGATGCGGTTTGCGTAGTCACTTCCACTGACACGCACGCGGCGATCTCCACAGAAGCAGCTCGACTGGGATTGGATGTGTTCGTTGAGAAACCAATGGCTACAAGAAGAATGGATGCTGATCTGTTGGAGAGGACTGTAAGGAGATCTGGAGTCAAGCTCCAGGTGGGGTTTATGCGCCGATTTGACCCTGCCTACGCGCACGCAAAGAGGCGGGTTGAGAAGGGGGATATTGGAAAACCGCTGGTATTCAAGTCAACTAGCAGGGACCCCTTTCCGCCTCCTCCATGGGCATGTGATCCCAAGCGAGGGGGAGGGTTACAGATTGAGATGCACGCTCATGACTACGACTTGGGGCGCTGGTTCATGGGAAGTGAGGTTAACAGAGTCTACGCTCAAGGAGAATGTCTCGTATTTCCTGAGATCAAGAGGAAGATTCCAGAATTCGTTGATAACACTGTGATTACTCTTAGCTTCCGGAACAAGAGCATAGGCGTAGTTGAAGGAAGTTTGAACGCGAAATACGGGTACGACGTGAGAGCTGAAATTTACGGGAGCGAGGGTATGGTGTCGGTCGGTGCAATACAAAGAGTTCCTGTGGTCGTCTGCACAACTCGTGGGGCCAATGCTGAAACATCCTACTTGGGAGACGACGAAACTCCACATTTTGCTCAAAGATTCGGTGCGGCTTACCTTGCGGAAAAAAAACACTTCGTGAGAACGATACGAGAAGACTTGAAAGCGACCCCTAGTCTTGAAGACGGAAGGGCTGCGTTGGAAATAGGTTTGGCGGCTTTTCAATCGACTAACACTGGGAAGCCTGCTGAGGTGTCTCGGAAGGGCTAGTTGACGCTGCTCAAGCATACGGCATCAGTTTCCTTTCAAGTGTCATCTTCTTCAATCGGGCATATTCCGGCAATGGTCCACCAATTATTGGCGTAGCATAGTCTATGAACTCTTTCGTTACGAAATTGGAGTCCTTGTTGATGAACTCGTCTGGAACGCTTCGAGTCTTCAAGGCAATCTTGTCGAGCCCCACTAGGCCGGTGTCTGAGACGTAGGGGTCGTTCCGTTTTCTAATCAAGATGACCATCTTATCGGACTCCCCTTCGATCGCCTTTAACAAGGCCACTTGTCCTACACGGTAGGCTTCGTCAATGTCAACTTGTGATGCGCACTGCATTGACACTCTCTGGATAGTTCCCGCCTTGTCGTATCGCGCCTTGATCTTCAGTTTCTCTGAAATCAAATTCACGAGGTAATCGCCGACGCCTCCTAGCTGGGCATGTCCGAACTTGTCAGTGTCGATCCCCTTTGTTGAGGCTTTGACGAATTGTCCGTTCTCGTCCTTCAATCCTTCACATACCGAAAGTACTACCCGACCGAGCCTGTCATAGACTTCTTTCACATCGTTTAGGAACTTGCCCTCAATGAAAGGGCGTTCCGGCAGGTAGATTAAATGCGGACCACTCTCCTCGGTCTCCTTAGCCAATGAAGTGCTGGCAGTTATCCAGCCTGTATCCCTGCCCATGGTTTCAATAATCTTGATCGTGTCACTTGTGTAGATAGCGTCAGTGTCCAAGCTGGAGTCCCGGGTGGCTATCGCGTTAAATCGAGCCACGCTTCCGTAGCCTGGACAATGATCGGTTACCGGTAGATCATTGTCGACTGTCTTCGGTACGCCCATAACTTTCAGGTCCAGCCTCTTCTCAGCAGCCATTTTGTACACCTTGTGTGCAGTGTCCATCGAATCGTTCCCGCCGGCGCAAAGAAAGTATCCGACGCCATGGGCGGTGAGGACGTCCAGTAGACGATTGAAATCGCGCTCTGAAAGTTTGTAACGGCATGATCCTAACGCGGCTGAGGGCGTCTTCCTAAGGCTTCTGATTGATGATGGATCTTCTTGACGTAGATCTACAAGGTCCTCATGTAGCACTCCAAGAATTCCATTTACTGCGCCGTAAAC
>CAZAGP010000227.1:0-2787 GCA_964484575.1 uncultured Candidatus Bathyarchaeia archaeon
AGGAAATTGCCGCACTCCCAGCTTTTGGGTGAAGGGGGCAAAACTGGAAATAGACTTTGAGCTAGCGCTCGCCCAAATGTCGCCGCAGTAGATATAGACTATTGCTTAAAAACCTATTCATTCCGGAACCGCTGTAGGAGAATTTCTGACTCTCCATTTTTCTGCTTTATCAATACCTCAAAAATCCCGTTGCGTTTTCAAATGCATTAAATACGTTGACGCCTTAGTCTTTGCTTATGTCAAAGGAAAACAAAGCCAAAATCATGATCACCAAAGACGGCCCCTACCTGGTAAGCGGCAATCTGCCCATTGACAAACAAATAATCGGAATAGGAAAAGAAAACGAACCAGAAGAATGGATCCAAGGCAAAAAAGTGCCAGCAGGACAACCCTGCGCACTATGCCGATGCGGCGAGTCCAAAAACAAACCTTTCTGCGACGGAACGCACGGAAAAGTCAAATTCAACGGCACAGAAACCGCCAGCAAAAAAACACATAAACAACAAGCACAAATAATGGACGGCCCATCACTCAAGTTAGAAGATGCCTCCGCACTATGCGCAGCCGCCAGATTCTGCCACAGAGGAGGAGGAACCTGGGAGCTCACCCACCACTCTGATGAACCCAAAGCCCGCGAATTAGCCATAGAAGAAGCCTGCCAATGTCCCTCTGGAAGACTCGTTGAGTGCGACAAGAAAACTGGCAAAGTCTATGAGAGAGAATTCAAACAGTCGATAAGTCTTGTGGAGGACCCGCAAAACAAGGTCAGCGGTCCCATTTGGCTCAAAGGCGGAATACCCGTCGAATCCTCAGACGGAACAACATATGAAATTCGCAACCGCCAAACTCTTTGCCGATGCGGAAAATCCCAGAACAAGCCGTTCTGCGATGGGTCCCACATTGAAGAAGGTTTCAGTGATGGCGACGAATCCCTGAAGTAATTGAGACAAAAAAAGAAAGCTTGAGGCTCTTACTATTTTGTGGTAAGATCCCTAAGCTGTTTCTTGTTTAATCCAATATGCGGCTCTGCATCTAAACGCTTGTGCACTTTTCCTTTCTTGAACATTATGACGGTGGGATAGTACTCGATATTATATTCATCGCAGAGATCTGGTTCCTCATCCACGATTACGCTTAGACACTCGTTTGGATTGTTCTTTGAATATTCCTCAAAGGTCGGCAAGAACGCCTGAGAAAAAGGACACCAAGTCGCATAAAACAAAACGACCGCTCTATCTTTGCTATCGACTTTCTCGTGGAAACTGCTCTTCTTCCCTTTTTGCACCGATACTGTTCTTCTTGCACTCAACGCTACATCACATCGATTTTCTGCTTAGGATCTAGAACGCTCTTTGTCTTGATAAAAGTACCTAAGTCCAACTCTCTGAAAGCCTCATCAAGTTCTTCTTCAGTGTTCATGACAATAGGTCCCCTCCAAGCTACAGGTTCATTCAAAGGCGGACCAGACACGAACAGGAAACGGCTACCTTTGAGCGATTTTATCAAAACCGAGTTTCCATTTCCAAAAACTAGGCAATTCCCTTCTTGCACTCGTTTGCCATTAACTTCGATTAACCCTTCAACGACGTATGCAAATACAGTATTTTCTTTTGGTATCGAATGTTCGAATGTTTTTCCAGTTGCTAATAAAACGTCAAAGTATTTGATGTCAATTGCCAAGTCTTGAACAGGGCCAACTGTGGAGCCAATTTTTCCTGCTATGACTTTAATTATGGCGCCGTTTATTTGTGCCTGAGGGATTTGTCTCTTTTCTATTCCTCGATATTTGGGAGCAATCATCTTTTTGCTTGCAGGCAGATTCACCCATAACTGAAATCCTTGCATTAAACCGGTGTATTTCTGAGGCATCTCCTGATGAATAATTCCTGAACCCGCCGTCATCCATTGCACGTCTCCCGATCTGATCACGCCTTTGTTTCCCATGCTATCGCCGTGTTCAACTTCTCCTGTCCACATGTAAGTCACGGTTTCCATTCCTCTATGTGGGTGCCAAGGAAAACCCAAGATGTAATCTTCTGGGTCGTCTGATCCAAAATGGTCGAGAAGCAAGAAAGGGTCAAGGGTAGAGTTCTTGTCATTTCCCAGAACTCGTTTAAGTTTAACTCCTGCGCCTTCAATAGTTGTCTTGCGATTCAAAACCCGCTCAACTTTTCTCTGCAAAAACTTGCCTCCACACGCGATTAACTGTTTCTAAATAGAAGAAAAAAAGATTAAGGTTGTGCTTGTAAAAGATGTTTATTTGCTTAATCCTATTTGCTGCATGAAGCCAACAACGTCATAGAACAGCCGTTCTTCAACTATTTCTCCATTTTTCCATGTGGCGACGGTGCAGAACTCAAGCTTTGCAGTCTTGCCTGTGGCAGGTATCATTTTTCCATCTGGACCCCTCATAGGTCCTTTCATTGTCACGGTCCAATCTGCAACTGTACATGTGTGGTCTCCGGAGCCGAACATGATCTTGTACGGATTGTTCACTAGTTTGTTGTCGCAGGTTTTGAAAAACTCTGTGGCTTCGACATCGTGGGCATGCCTTCCTACTGTTGGAAGGGGCTGCGCTGGCCAGAACACCTTGACGTCTTCTCTGTGGCGTTTCTTACAAGTCTCCCAGAGCGGACTGTTAGGTCCCGCATTCCAGGCATCATCAAGCGTCTTCATTAACTCAAGATTTTCTTTAACTCCCATAAAATCAACCTCATATTTCTAGTTCAAGAAACCACTAATAAGTATTTATTGCGATGATGCTTGCTGCCTACACAAGCTCAACCC
>CAZAGP010000228.1:0-5434 GCA_964484575.1 uncultured Candidatus Bathyarchaeia archaeon
TCTGAGTATTGACCGTGCCGTTGACCATGAAGGCCCATTGTTCCGCCACGATGTAGATCGTAATGTTCTGAGCCACGTGTGGGGGACCAATCTGTGCGGGCAGGATGTAGTACTGGTAGTAGTACATCCCCGTACCTACCAAGATTACGAGAAGGATTGCCGTGGCCCCAACCCATGGTCCTCGAATTGTGGTTGGTTGCTGGGTCATTCCTGGTCAGCTATTTCGAGTCTGCTCCGATCCTGTATAAGTGCACGAGTGTACCGAACGCTATAAGCCCTACGCCGATTTGTAACAGAAGGACGTTCTTGAATCCTTGTAGGAAGGCTTGGGATGAGTAGATATCAAAGAGAATTTGGAACCCCAGTAAAGCGATGACCACAGCCCGCCATTCGTTTGTTGTCATCTTATAGATAGGGAACTGCTTGCGAGTCGGTCGAGTTCCAGGCGGTGGAGCTGTTGCTTTGAACCAAAGGTATGTTCCGGCATATGCTGCAGCACCAACGAATATCACGGTGCCAAAGAAAATGTACGGGTTAATCTCCAATTGGGGTATGCTATCTAATCCGCTGAATAGGTCGTTAGCGCGAAATCCCCATACAGTCGTTAAGGCCACTTGCGCTAATCCGGCGATTCCCAACGCCGTATAGAACGGCCTCTCTCTAACCGACAACTTCCTGCTTGTGTCCAGGAACGGTACGATAAGGAAGACGACGACGAAGATCATCGGAATCACGGCGCCGGCTAGGAATTTGTCGATACCTGTCCGGATAATAGCGTACATTCCGGTCAGATACCACTCTGGCATTGTTATCCCCGCCTCGGCCGTTGGGATAAACTTGGCACCTAACTCCACGGGGAACAAACCTCCTATTACCATAATGATTCCTGCAACCATTGAAACTACTGGAATGTCCAACACTAGGTACCGCGGAAAGTGAACCATCATTATGAGAATCATGATCATCGGAAAGATGAAAACGTGTACTGCATAGAACCTAAGGATGAGGTCAGCTAGGCCCGTTCCAGCCATCAGACGAAATGCTTCGGGTCCCATGATTGGCGTGCTTCTCGCCAGTGCCCTTCCAATGTTGATCGCTAGCATTCCGCGAACGTTCAGTAGCAGGTCATATCCAGTGTATGCCTCTATAATAGTTAGGATCCCTATGATTATACCTGTAACCCACAATACTTCATACCTCAACTTGTACCGGCCTGAGAAGTATTGATAGAACATGTGCGCAACCGCAAGCAGCACCATCGCATTCGATGCATGATAGTGAATATTCCGTAAAGCCTGCCCAAAGGCGAGAGAGTTGTTGATCGTACTCACACTGTCATATGGAGATGTGACTGCTCCTGTTGCAGTATTGAAGATGACGATTGGGCTGTAGTAAAGCATCAGGAGTGCCCCTGAAATTCCAAGAAGGGCAAACACGGAGAAGGTCAAGAAACCGAGAAATCCCAACGGACTGACAAACTTCTTGGGCAGGGTGAACTTCAAGCCCATGAATATCGTACGTTCTAATCGTTGATTTAGCCAATCAACCAAGAGCTGGACGGGGCTCTTACCTTTACTCTGGCCCGCTTGTATTCCCATATCCGATATCATCCAAGTTGATGTTTACCGCGTAGATATTATCGCCGTCAATCTTCAATTGCACATTAGGCAGGTAGCGACCTATCTCGGCAGCTGGGCCTGCTATGGGCCAACCGTCAGTGGGTCTGTAGATGCTCCCGTGGCAGGGACAGCCGATGATCTCTGAACTGGAAAGGAAGGATACGAGACATTGTAAGTGAATGCACGTGCGGTTAAAGGCTACAAATTCCTTGCCTGCCTGACTAGCCAAGTCGGGAGGGAGATGTATCAGCATATTTGTGTATGTTGGATCAGTGGTAAATGGAAACCAGAAGATAAGCGACTGGTTAACGGGAACATCCTGTTTCTTTGCAATTAAGACTGGTTGGAAGCTAGTGGGAACAGGAGGGATAAGATATTGCTTAGCGACAGCAAAAGGTGCTGCCGCAAGGATTGCAGATGCCCCTCCCATGACCTTGAGGAAATCCCGTCGAGACATCTTGGGTTTCCTAGATGGAATTGCACCGTCAAATTCGGTTCTCAGTCCGTTGCTGCCACAATTCGCGAGATCCTTGCAAGTGAGGCAAGCACTCATGTATCGATGCTCCTTTGATCGTATGCCTCTGGGTAAGGGCGAGTAGCTTGCCATTTCACTTACCTTTTGCGTTAGATTATAGCCGACTCCGAGTAACAAAAGTCCGTACTTAAGTTTTTCAGAATAACTTTGAAGGGTTCATTGGCTAACTTAGTCCGTAACCGAATAGTCTTAAGCGATAGAGACTACTTCTGAAGTCATGCAGTTGAACAGAGACGCAGCGCTGGCTACGGATCTTTATGAGCTTACAATGGCAGCAGCCTATTTCGAAAGCAAGATTGAAGGCCAGGCTACATTCGAGCTTTTTGTCCGGAATTATCCTAGGAACAGATCCTTTCTGATAGCGGCAGGTCTGCAACAAGCAATCGACTATTTACTTCACATAACATTCGAATCGGACCACATCAGGTTTTTGAGACGCCATCCTGCGCTAAGAGACGTGAGTGACAATTTCTTTCAGTACTTGAAAGGTTTCCAATTTACGGGATCGGTTCATGCAATGCCAGAAGGCACAGTCTTCTTTCCGAATGAACCAGTACTGAGAGTTACTGCACCAGTAATTGAAGCTCAACTCGTGGAAACCTATCTTCTCTCCGTGATCAACTTCGAGACTTTAATTGCCTCCAAGGCAGCGAGAGTCGTTGCTGCAGCTCGTGGGCGTGAGGTCGTGGAATTCGGAGCCAGAAGAGCCCACGGACCGGAATCAGCGCTCTTAGCTGCGAGAGCCAGCTACATCGGAGGCTGCGTTGGTACGTCAAACGTGCTCGCAGGCTACACGTTTGGTATCCCAACTTATGGAACTCTCGCACACTCATTCGTAATGATGTTCGATTCAGAACGTGAAGCCTTTGAACGATTCTGTGCTGTTTTTCCGTCAAACCCAACTTTTCTGCTCGACACATACGACACACTCGAAGCTGCACGAATCGTTGCCTCGATGAACGTTAGACCCGCACTTGTAAGATTGGATAGCGGGAACCGGGTATTACTGAGCAGAAAAGTCAGAAAAATCTTGAACGACGCAGGCATGGGCAGCACCAGAATATTCGTCAGTGGTGATTTGAACGAGTTCGTTCTCGATACGATCACTAGTCAGAATGCACCTATCGACTCTTTTGGTGTAGGAACCGACCTCGTTACGTCACGGGATGACCCTGCGCTGCCTGGTATTTACAAGCTGGTCTCGTTAAAACACCGCGGACACACGATGCTCCGCGCAAAGACAAGCACAGGGAAGAGGACAATCCCGGGCATGAAACAGGTATATCGGAAATATCGTCAAGGAATGATCATTCGGGATGTGATAGCTTTAGCGGATGAGCCACCACCACCGAAGACAAAACGCCTCTTGGCCGAAGTAATACGCAACGGACGTCTCGTCGGAACTCTACCAGGCCTGAATAGAATCCGTGAAATCCGAGAGAAGGAATTAGAATCTCTGCCACGAAGATATCGTCGATTGCACGGATCAGCGAATCCTCCAGTATACTTGAGTAGACTTCTTGAACGCTTGACCAAAACGCTCTGGACTGAGGCGGTACGATGATTCTACGTGACCTTCAGCAGGTACAATTGCTTGCGTCCACGTCGGTCAGGTCAAGAATCAAATAAAACCACACCGCGACCGATGACTCCCATTCGCAAGGTATAATTAGCCGCTGAATCCATCGCTACTAAAATCCCAAGATCACGAGAGTTGACTCATTGAAGCGCACAACAGCAGCGTTCATGGTTTTTTTGGGGCTGACCTTCATCATGATAGGCCTCTATTCCAACGAAATTCAGCTCTTGGCGGCAATCCTTCGAACCTACGTAATCCAGTATCTTTGAGGTTTGATTTTGGCGGAAGAAGATCACAGACACTTCAAAAATAAGCGGACACTACCACGATTCATCGTGCAGCTCCTATCATTAGTCGCCGTAAATGCGTTGGCGTTCACACTAATCTATCCCTTTGTCAACGTCAAACCTATTCCCTTCGGCCTGCCAATTCTAGCTAGCATTAATTCTCCCTATAGCTCAATCTACAGTTCACTTGACCTAATTCAACTGGAACTTTCCCAGCCTGAATTTCCCTGGTTAGTACTTGGCACTGTCTTCCTGATCGGTGCTGTAGTAGGTCGAGCGTTCTGCGGCTGGGTCTGCCCAATAGGGTTCATCCAAGACATAATCACAACATTGAAGAACCGACTTGATTTAGTGTCCCCCAGGACACATAAGACCGCTAAGAAACTGAAGTACTACATCCTTTTCTTGACTATGTTAGTCAGCGGTACACTCGGATTATCTCTCTATCTAGGCGTTGGCTCCGACTACAAGACTGCTCTCGATGTTTTCGCCACCGGCCCATTCACTGCGTTGTCACCTGACGGAACACTATTCGGCACGATTCCAACATTGCTCAGGTTGCTTAGTCAAAACCTGACTTCGATAATCACACATCCACCAACAATCCAAGAAGTATGGGCACAAATGAACAAAGTCCCACCACTCCTCGCGCTTAGACTTCTCATTCTGCTCGGCTTCTTCTATTCTGCCTGGAAAATCCCGCGGTTCTGGTGCCGTTACATATGCCCGACAGGTGCACTAATGGCGATTTTCCAGCGTCACAGCTTCGCAGGCATCAAACGCGACCCAGTTAAGTGCACTAAGTGTCCGCACTGTGAAATCAAATGCCCCATGCAGATCAACATATTGGATTTACCATGGGAAAAATTCAATGATCCAGAATGCATAATGTGTATGGAGTGCATTGACGCTTGTCCGCACGGCTCACTTAGCCTCAAATTCCCGTAGCAGTTGCCAATCATACAAAGCTAAGACGTGGGATACAGTAATCTAGTTCGGCGTAAACAAACGACATGTATGATCTGATCGTAGTGGGAGCCGGACCAGCGGGATCCTCAGCCGCAAGATACGCAGCGCAGCAAGGCCTGAAGACACTCGTCATTGAAAAGGAGAAAGTACCCAGAAACAAACTATGCGGCGGAGGACTTACACCCAAAGTATTAGATCTCCTCGACTTCAAGCTTCCAGATGAGCTAATAGAAAGAACCGTGAACTCAACACGAATTCATGTCGGAAAAGAGTGTTATCCATTCGAGACCTCTCGCCCATTATCTATTATGGTCAGTCGAGCCGCTTTTGATGCTTTCTTGACAGAAAAGGCTCTAGAGGCAGGATCAGAAATAGTTGATGCTGATCCCGCTGTCAAAGTCGAAGCTGATTCCTCTGACGTACAAGTCGTAACGAAGAGTCATAG
>CAZAGP010000229.1:0-14625 GCA_964484575.1 uncultured Candidatus Bathyarchaeia archaeon
TTGGCGGTTGGCCGTCACCTCCAGGCACCATGGAGTGGCCTGGCGGCGAATTCAACATGACAGCTCTCGCAAGCATCTATAGTCTGAGCGCTCAAACGAGCACGACAACCACTATGGCGCCGAGCAGCGTCGACTACACTCCCTACATTATCGGCGGCGTAATAGTCGTCGTAGTAGTATTATTGGCCGTTGGCATGACCATGCGGAAGAAGCGCACTTGAGCGCAACGCGAGCGACACTAGTTGAGAATCAGCGGCCAATACATACTTAGACGAACTATCTACGCCACCGTCACCCTATTTTTTGTCAGCTGTCTTAACTTCGCCATACCTCGCTTAATGCCAGGCAACGCTCTCATCTACTTCGTTAACCCGCGCATTATGGCTACGCCAGGTGCAGTAGCTGCGCTCTTGCGAAGATTCGGATTAGACAAGCCTGTCTGGGTGCAGTTTCAATTATATTGGGTGAACCTGCTGAGTTGGCCGCCTAACTTCGGTGTCTCTTATCTGTTTTATCCTGATTCAGTTTTCTCCGTGATGATGCTGTACCTTCCTTGGACGCTCTTCCTGGTGGGAGTGTCAACCGTGATAACCGCGATCATAGGAATCTTAGTTGGAGTTTGGACTGGTAAACGTCCGGGGAGTAAGCTGGATACAGTGTCCGTCTCAATCTCCATGATTCTGTGGACTATGCCGTTTTTCTGGCTGGGAATCATCCTTCTCTGGGTATTCGCAATCTCATTTCAATGGTTTCCAGTATCAGGGGCAACATCTGCAGGAATAACCGCGAACAGTCCGTTTCAGATACATGATGTAGGAGATCTACTGTGGCATGCGTTCTTACCAATGACCACGCTGGTGGCTGCCGCGTACGCGGGCTACTCATTGATCATGCGAAACACGATGGTGAACGAGCTCTCACAGGATTACATCCTTCTGGCGAGAGCAAAGGGACTTAGAGAGAATGCGGTTATCTTCGGACATGCCGCGAGAAACGCTATGCTTCCGATGATAACCCTCATCGGGCTTAACCTTGGGTATGTAGTCAGCGGTGCCCTACTTGTGGAGATTGTTTTTGGTTATCCGGGTCTGGGACTTCTAACATATAGAGCGGTTCTGGCTCATGATTATCCTCTCTTACAGGGACTCTTTTTCATAATTTCGCTTACAGTAATCATAGCGAATTATCTCGCTGACATCACTTACGCATTCCTTGACCCACGAATAAAGTACTAAGTTGAATTGAAATGGAAGATTCTGAAGCTGCTGCCCCGAAGGCTAAGAAAAGGTTCTCCCTTCGAAGAGCCTCAGCGGTTGAGGGCATTTTGCATAGTAGGCGAGCTCAAATCGGTTTCGGAATCATCATCGTCTTCGTAGTGCTTGCGATAGGTGCTCCCGTCATTGCACCATACTCTCCATACATGTTTCCGGCCCCCGGACGTCCTTATTCTCCGCCAGGTAGAACGTTTCTTCTCGGAACAGATAATCTTGGGGAAGATATACTCAGCGAAATAATCTACGGCGGACGCGTATCAATCACTGTAGGCCTCATCGTGGCGTTCCTCTCTACTGGCCTGGGCACCTTGGTAGGAATTGTTGCCGGATACTACATGAAGACGATTGATGAGATTCTAATGCGAGCAACCGACATGGTGCTGATACTACCAGCACTTCCTTTAATGATCATCCTCGCGGCGTACCTGGGTCCTAGTCTTCGTACGGTGATTATTGTCCTTACAATTACTGCGTGGCCTAGTGTAGCCAGAGTGGTCAGATCGCAAACGTTGTCTCTACGCGAGCGACCCTTTGTGGATTCGGCGAGAGTTGCTGGTGCAAGTGATTTTCGAATAATTACGAAGATTCTCTTTCCTAACCTCGCTTCAATCATCGCAGCCAACGCCGTGCTGATGGTGACAACGGCAGTAGTCGGCGAAGCAGCCCTAGATTTCATAGGGTTAGGTGACATCTCTGTAGTTAGTTGGGGCACGATGCTCTACTGGGCCCAGTCATACGCCCTATTCAACGGAGCTTGGTGGTGGGTTGTCGCCCCTGGTGTTTGCATCGTTCTTGTTGGTTTGGCATTCGTTCTCATCAGCGTTTCCATTGAGAATATCTTCAACCCAAGGCTGAGAAGCCCATGAATCTGAATTCATCAAGCGCTCAAAGCAATAGTCCAGTACTGGAAATCAGAAACCTTTCAGTATCGTACAAGACGGAATCCGGATATGTCAAAGCGGTTGACGATGTCACGTTCACCGTAAACAAGGGCGAAGTTCTAGGACTCGCTGGAGAATCTGCCTGCGGTAAGACAACCACAGCTCTTTCAATCATCCGACTGCTCGCACCAAACGCGGTTACGGAAGGACACATCCTATTTGACGGAGACAAGGATGTGTTGCAAATGTCTGAAGATGAGCTACGAGACTTTAGGTGGAAAACCGTTTCTTTAATCCCTCAAGGCTCAATGAATTCGCTTGACCCAGTCATTCCGGTTGGCAAGCAAATCACGGAAGCAATTCACGCGCATGAGAAAGTAACTAAAAACGAAGCTTGGAAAACGGCTGAAAAACTACTTTCATCAGTATCAATTCACCCGTCGCGGGCCAAGAATTACCCTCACGAGTTCAGTGGAGGCATGAAGCAGAGAGCAGTAACAGCTATGGCTCTTGCGTTAAATCCTCGAGTTGTAATTGCGGATGAGCCGACGACAGCGCTAGATGTGGTTGTCCAGAAGCAGCTCTTGCTGGTTCTGAGAAAACTGCAGAGAAGCCTTGGCATCTCCTTCATCTTCGTCACTCACGACCTCTCGGTTATTGGCGAAATCGCTGATCGAGTGGCGGTGATGTATGCGGGAAAGATTGTTGAGATTGGAACGAAGGACATGGTGCTTAAGCACCCATCCCATCCGTACACGCAGGCGCTTGTTAATTCTGTTCCGAAAGTTTTCGGCAACCGTCAACTCCTGCACTCAATCCCGGGTACACCACCGACAGGAATTTGGCCGAAGGGATGCAGATTTCACCCTAGATGTCAATTTGCATTCGACCTGTGCATGGAGAGAGAACCAATGTTAGAAGCAGCTTCGACTGGTACTCTAGCCTCATGCCATCTAGTCTCTAAATCAGTTAGAGAAGAGAGATCTTAGAAGTGAAATCAAGATTGGCTGAGGACGACGTTCTGGACATTAGGAACGTCAAAGTGTACTTTCAACGACGAGAACGTCTGATCGGACGGAAGACAGTAATCCATGCCGTTGATGACGTTACGCTTCGCCTCAGCAAAGGCGAAACACTCTCGCTCGTGGGGGAGAGCGGAAGCGGGAAATCAACTCTTGCTCGAACTATAATGAAGCTGAATACACCTACGACCGGGACGATCCTCTTTCACACGGAAGACATCTTTAAGCAGAATAGAAGGAAGTCGAAGGAATATCGAAGACTTGTACAGATGATCTTTCAAGATCCGTACGAGTCACTGAATCCACAATCAACAGTCTTCAACACGGTAACAGAACCCCGAATCATTCACGGACTAGTCAAGAACAGTAGCGAAAAGGAAGAGACAGCTTCTCGTTTGCTCAATCTTGTAGGTCTCGACCCGTCAACTAAACTCTACAGGTATCCGCACGAGCTCAGCGGAGGTGAGAGACAGCGCGTTGCAATCGCTAGGGCCCTTTCATTGGAACCAGAACTCCTCGTTGCGGACGAACCCGTGTCAATGCTTGATGTCTCGATCAGACTCGGTGTCCTCAATCTTCTGCAATCTCTAAAGCAGGACTTCAAACTTACTTACGTGTTAATCACGCACGATTTAGGAGTCGCCAGGTACATAGGCACGCGAATTGCCGTGATGTACTTTGGACAGATTGTTGAAGTCGCTGAGACCGACGAGCTGATCAATCATCCTATGCATCACTATACGAATCTTCTGTTATCATCATTTCCTGGCTCGGATAATCCTCAACCTTTGGCCGTTGGCGCCGACGTTGACTTCTCGTACAGTGCAGCAGATCCCCCCTCCGGATGTAGATTTCGCACGAGGTGTCCGAAGGCCCAGGAAAAGTGCTCGTCAATCGAACCGAAACTGAACGAGTTGAGCCCTGGCCACTTCGTCGCGTGCCACTACCCTCTCAACTCGTAATAGTAGGACGCATCAAGAGAGCTCGTTCCTCCGCATGAATTGAATCTTCCGTCTTGCTGGAACTGACTAAATATTCTTAAGAGAACGAGTAAGAGACGAGCAGACAGGCGTTCTAGTTTGAAGATTGGTTTCATTGGATTGGGAATTATGGGCAAACCGATGTCTAAGAACTTAATCAAGGCCGGGCATGAGTTAATGGTCTTCGACATTGTAGATTCCGCTGTTAAGGAATTGGAAGCGACTGGTGCGAAAAGTGCCCGCTCGTCTAAAGATGTGGCAGCATGGGCGGACCTTGTCATCACCATGCTCCCAGATTCGCCGGACGTTGAGAAAGCGGCTTTGGGTCGTGACGGCGTCTTTGAAGGAATCCGATCAGGTTCAATCTATATTGATATGAGTACGATTTCGCCGGTCACGTCAAAGAAGGTTGCAGAAACTGCGAAAACGAAGAACGTTCGTGTTCTCGACGCTCCAGTTAGTGGCGGAGAGAAGGGCGCGATTGATGGAACATTGACTATAATGGTGGGTGGAGCGAAATCAGTCTTTGACGACTGCTTGCCAATTTTCCAGGTGATGGGTAAGAATATCGTGTACTGTGGAGAAGTCGGATCAGGACAGGTTGTTAAGGCTTGTAATCAAATCTTGGTTGCCGGCGTACTGGAAACTGCAAGTGAGGCACTGGTTCTAGGAGCGAAGGCTGGTGTGAACCCGGAGGTCGTGCTGAAAGTTATCGCAGGCGGATACGCAATGCGGGTTCTAGACGTGAGGGGACCACTACTGCTGCAGAGAAACTTTCAGCCCGGTTTCAAGACGAGACTCCACTACAAGGATTTGGGAATCGCCCTTGCCGCAGGCTCGGAATACGGCGTACCTTTGCCGGTTACAAGTTTAATTCATGAGATGATGGGAGCCATGAAGGTTCTCAATCGTGGTGAGACGGATCATTCTGCCATTGTAACCCTGCTTGAGGATTTGGCTAAGGTTGAAGTCAGGAAGCCGAGTTAGCTTCCTGATCACATTGAAGTAATAGGGTTTAGATTCGGGGGAATAGTGGAGTAGGCATTCGCTTATCTTTCAGCTCTGGATGCTTCTTCACGAGTGGCTCAAAGCGTTTGAGTGCGCCTGGTGGAACTTCGTCAGGGTCGATTCGAACGTCCAGTATTGAGGGTTTTCCGGATTCGAAGGCACTCTTTAACGCGCCATTGATTTCCGTAGGTCTCTCAACCAACTGACCATACGCGTGGCATGCTTCAGCGAACTTGACGAAGTCCATCACGTACGATTGTGTTACGATGTACCGTTCTGGATCCCACATGCCGTACCCGTACTTCTGCCCTTGGATAATCATTCCAAGATTGTTGTCGTTGAGGATAAACCAGACGACTGGAATATTGTAGGCTGTTGCTGTGTTCACTTCTTTACTTAGCATTGTGAAGCTTGCGTTTCCAACCACATCGACTACTTGACGGTTTGGGGCTCCAAGTTTGACGCCTATGGAGGCTGCGACACTGAACCCCATCGCCGTGTGTCCTCCGTCCGCAATGAAGCCTCTTGGTGACAGGACCTGATAGTATTTTTCGACCCATGCAAGGTTATTGCCACAGTCAGCCATGACCATCGCGTTCTTATCTAGAAACTTCCTGAGTTCCCGCATGGCTCTCTGAGGTTTGGTTGGAACCGCGTCCGAATGGCTTACTGGTTCATCAAAATACTTCAACTCGCCCTTCAACGCGAGTATCTCTTTCAGTCTAGACTTCTTTCGTTCTTCAAGCTCCTTGTGTTCAGCAGGCGTCATCCTACCGATCATAGCTTTCACATGTTCAATTAGGTCTTGCAACACAGATTTCGCGTCGCCTACAATGCCCACTTCGAACGGATAGTTCTTACCAATCTCGGTCGCATCTGTGTCTACTTGGATAATCTTCTGTCCCCCGAAATCCTTAGCCCAACCGGTCGTTGTCATCTGATGAAATATCGACCCGATCGCAAGAAGGATATCGGTCTTGTCTCCTCGGAAGACCGTGTTAGCAACCTCCTGACCGAACAGGCCTACGACGCCTAACGCGAGCGGATGATCTTCGGGGAACGAGCCCCTTCCCATCGCGGTCGTGGCCACCGGGCTGCCTAGTAATGTTGCAAGCTCGAGAATTTCCTGCGACCCTCCAGACGCCATCACGCCTCCTCCGGACATGATTGACGGCGAAGAAGCTTTCACGAGAAGCTGCGCAGCCTGTTTAATCCTTTCAGGATCGCCTCTTACGACGCACATCGGCCTATACTTCTCTGGAGGTCGAATCTCAGCCTCAATCTCCGACCGGATAACATCCTGGGCGATGTCAATGTGCACCGGTCCCTTTCTTCCGGTCAGCATGATTCGGAAAGCACGCCTCATAACTTCAGGGATACTGTCTGGTTTCGTCACGAGCACGCTCCACTTGGTAACTTCCTTGAAAAGACCCACATGAGATATTGAACGGGGCCCCCAGCCGCTCGCGTCTTGAATTCCACCTCTACCGAACTGGTCAGTAGGCACGTTGTTAGTAAAAGCCAAAACAGCTTGGTTGTCTTGGAACGCAGGGTGAAGCCCCGAAGCAAGATTCACGCCTCCCGGGCCGACGGTCGCGGCGCACGCAGCAACTTTCCCGCAAGCCCTGAAGTAGCCGTCAGCCATGAAACCCGCGCCCTGCTCATGCTGAGTTAGGATACTTTTGATCTGAGGATAATCGTAAAACTCATTATAGAACGGAGCTATACCACCCCCCGGAATTCCGAATAGGTACTTTACGTCCTCGTTAAGAAGAGATTCAACTACATATTTTCCCGCTCGAAGCTTTCCCATTTGAGACACTGACTGAGTACGGGCAGAATTTCACGTACTAAAGGTTGCGCGTAAAGTTCAGGAAGGAAAGCCAGCTTTCCACCAGTCGTCTTCCAACCGGGAGGCTGAAACGTGAACCGACTACTTAGCTCCTAATTCACGTTTCTTCAAACGTAGGTTGTGGCCGTGGCATTTTCGGCATCGGTCTGAAGCTAGCGGATTGCGTGCGCCGCATTCGCGGCAAATTCTGTAGTGTAATCGCACACGTTGAGCTAGCTGCTTCTTCGCGACATCAGTGATTGGCATCGAATGACACCCGCATTAGGTCCTAACGTGATTGAAAATGATGCATATATACGTTGGCGAATCTCGCTTTCTACTAGGTTCCCACAGTCATGGAAGATTCTGCAGAATCTATTTCCAGAGAAGTGATGTCCTGCATTAAATGTCGACTTTGCCAGATGAGAGTGAACCCAGTGCCTGGTGAAGGATCATGCTCAGCTAAGGTCATGTTCGTTGGTGAAGCGCCTGGTGAACAAGAAGATAACCTAGGGCGACCTTTCGTGGGAGCTGCAGGAAGGCTCCTCACAGAACTTCTGCAGTCAGCGGGTTTACGGCGGGAGGAAGTGTTCATTACGAATACGGTGAAATGTAGGCCACCAAACAATAGGCCTCCAAGGAAGGATGAATTAGCCGCTTGTAGAGGCTACCTTGATAGGCAGTTGAGACTTGTGCATCCGAGAGCGGTTTGCCCGTTAGGCAATTCCGCAATTCGAGCGCTCTTGGACTCAACCGAAACGGTCACTGAGCTGCATGGAAAGCCATTCGAGAAGGACGACGTCACTTATTTTCCTATGTATCATCCTGCTGCCGCACTTTACACGTTCACGTTGCGTAAGGTTATGGAAGAGGATTTCGCAAAGCTGCGAGCGATACTCGAATCGTTATCTTAGTCTTCGTCGAGCTGAGGCCTATTTCCCAAGGCTTCATCGACGCGTTCCATGACGCGCTTATCGATTTTCTCAGCGACCTCGATAGCTTTCATGTTCTCCTTCACCTGTTCCGGCTTGCTAGCTCCAGTGATGACCGTGCTAACGTTCGGGTTCTTGAGGCACCATGCGATAGCGAACTGGGCCATTGTGCAGCCTAAATCGGCTGCAATCGGTTGGAGCTGCTTCACTTTCTCAATGTTCTGCGGCGTGATGACGTGCTCAGTTAACCATTCATATCCATTCAGGGTGGCCCGTGTTCCCGTTGGGATTCCCGTGTTATACTTGCCGGTGAGCACTCCGGACGCGAGTGGGCTCCAAGTCGTTGTTCCTAGCCCGATTTCCCGGTATAGTGACAGGTACTCCTTCTCTACGCGGTCACGATGGAGCATATTGTATTGGGGTTGCTCCATTTGAGGTGGAGTCATGCAGTATTCCCTAGCGATTGCGTGTGCCCGCATAATGTCGGCTGCACACCATTCGGATGTTCCCCAGTAGAGTATTCTTCCTTGGTGAACCAAGTCGCCCATGGCCCTGACGGTCTCATCTATTGGCGTGTTAGGGTCAGGACGGTGACAGAAGAACAGATCGAGGTAGTCGAGTTGTAGCCTTTGTAGAGAGTTCTTGCACGCCTCAATGATATGCTTGCGCGAGAGGCCACAGTCGTTGGGTCCCTCACCTCCCCAGAAGACTTTGCTCGAAACGACTATGCTTTCCCTACGTAATCCTAGTTTCTTAATCACATTTCCCATGACGACCTCAGCGTTTCCTCGCGCGTAGACTTCTGCATTGTCGAAGAAGTTGACGCCTGCGTCGTAAGCGGCGGACATACATTTGAGGGCAACATCCTCACCAACTTGACCTCCGTAAGTTACCCATGCTCCGAGGGATATTTCGCTGACTTTGAGTCCAGCACTGCCTAATCTTCTATACTTCAACCTTCACTACCACGTTCCAGAATTGAGTATGAATTAGAGTGAAACGTAGGTTATGTCCCTCGCTTGATTTCTCTCCGAATCCGCTGGGCTACGCCTTCTCCGTCAAGTCCGTAGTGCTTGTAAAGGTAGTAGGGTGGTCCGATGATCGCATATTCATCAGACGGTAATCCTATGCGCACTAGGCGGATACCGGTTAGTCCGCTGTCGATGAGGGCGTCCGCAATGATCGTGGCTACGCCTCCCATGGTGTTATGTTCCTCTGCAACGAAGACCGTTGGATACTCTCTGAGGAGGGGCAGCAACCCTTCAATGTCGAGTGGTCGGAGAGTGTGCAGGTCCACAACCGTCATCTCAATCCCTTCTTTCGCCAGCTTATCCGCGGCTTCACATGATGCGGAAACCATGATTCCGTTAGACAAGATGAGGCCTTCGTTTCCCTTGCGTAGGATACTGATCTTACCGAACTTCCAATCTTCGCCTGGTCGGTAAACGTCAGGGTCTCTCCCTCTCCCAAGCCTGAAGTAAACGGGGCCGTCAAGGTTCACGGTCTGTCTCAGTGCCTGCTCAAGACTGTACGCGTCTGAGGGGCATACGATCTTCAAGTTGGCTATTGACCGCATTATTCCAATATCTTCGGCTGCATGGTGGGACGTCCCGTAATAGCCGAGGGAGATCCCCGCATGATGTGATAGTAGGCGGACTTGCAAGTTCGGGTAGGCAAGATCGGTACGAATCTGTTCGCAGCACATCAACGCTAGGAAAGAGGCGAAGGTGCCGGCGTATGGTATCGCGCCACATGCTGCGAGGCCAGCTGCAACGCTAACCATGTTGTGTTCAGCAATCCCTAGGTCGAAGAATCGATCAGGGTGGCGTGTGGTGAATTCTATTGTTCGATTACTGAATCCTAGGTCGGCGGTTAGGACAACAATCCGATCGTCATTATCCGCGAGGTCCGCTAATACTCTGCCAGCTATGAATGCTGGTGCTTGTTTCGGAATCATTCCTAGGTGCCATGATTCTTTTTCGCGCAGCATCACGTCAGTTGCCATGAGCTAGTATCTCCTTCCGTACGTCTTCTGCGTCGCTTCCATGTAGGTAGCCGAGGTGCCAGACTCTCGAATCTTCCATGTACTTGACACCCTTTCCTTTCACGGTGTTGGCGAGAACAACTTGAGGTCTGCCGTTTCTTGGAATATTATCGAATGTTCTGACTAGTGCTTCGACTGAATGCCCGTCGCATTCATGAACCTGCCAGCCGAAAGCACGCCACTTATCAGCTAATGGTTCTACGTCCATTATCTCCTCGGTGCGTCCGTCAAGTCCCATATGGTTGCGATCCACAATTCCTATCAGGTTATCCGCGTGATAGTGCGCAGCCGCTTGCGCTGCCTGCCATACCTGGCCTTCATTCAACTCGGCATCTCCTAAGAGCACGAAGACTCTTGCTGGAGATTTCTTAAGCCGCAGCCAGAGCGCCATCCCGAGTCCGATTGAGAGCCCATGCCCTAGGGAACCTGAGCTGAAGTCAGCACCCGGCACCTTGCGCATGTCCGGATGGTCTCCAAGGGGCGAGCCAAGGTTAGCGTATGTTTCAAGCCATTCTTTAGGGAAATACCCAAGTTCTACGAGAATAGGGTAAACACCCACGGCAACGTGCCCTTTCGATAGGATTAGCCGGTCACGGTCAGGCCATTTAGGATCTGAAGAAAGGTGCATAGTGTGATAGTAGAGGGTGGCGAGGATTTCGGCTGATGAGAAGACTGAAGAGTAATGCCCACTTTTCGCTATCTGAATTAAGCGAACTGTCTCAGTTCGAATGAACTGAGCTCGTTCACGGAGTTTATTTAAGTTCGGTTTTTCCAGGTTGGCAGCTTCCAATGTTTGATCTCTTCGCCGTATGCGCTGAAACGTTTAAGCGTTATCTGACAGGCTTCAATCTCCGCTAACGGAAGCATGTCCGGAACAGGTTCGTTCACAGGTTTCGACTAGGCCGGGCTAATGCTCGCGTTATGATTTTTGCTGCGGTTTTCTTTCACGGAGTCTCCAGAGGCCGAACTCACCAACCGTCTGTGACGTTTCAACGGGGTTGTACCATTGCTTCTTAGTCCCCATAATTGAGCGCATTTTCCACCCCGAGGATTTAGGCGTGTTCTCGATGGCCGTTAGCAACGCGTCGATTTTCATTGTGACGTCGTTCTTTTCGGCGTCATCAATTAGGCTGAAGTCAGCCACGTAGCCCTTAAGGCCGTTCAGGTTTGTTGTGACAGTGTACCAGAATCCCCAGTCGGAGGCAAGTTTTTCTGAGATGAATTTGGCATTGACATGGTTATTCTCTTCGTTTTGGGAGATTTCGTGCGCCCGGAGCATGAGGATGGAGTCCTTAACGTCTTTCTCACTCGGAAAGACTATTTGCAGTTTCTCGAGCATAAGGTCGGCCGGCGTTACGGTTGGAGTATCAAGCTCTAAGCGGCTTTTGAAATCTAAGGGATGATTGGCGGCCAGTAGCTTATCGAAGAAGACGTCAACCGTGAACCAGCCTTTAGGATGGAAGTAGATTTGCCTTTGAGTGGCTGCGCTGGACATTGTGGTAGGTCTCTTCTCGTACCCCATCTCGTTGAAGAATTCTTTCATCTTGTTCCTGTACTTGGCGTATGACATGAAATCGAGGTCGGTGTACTCTTGCTGGCCTTCTCCTAGCCTTTGGAGTTTCTTCGCAAAATCCAGGAATTCCACGCAGTGGAACCGTATTGCTACACCTCCAAGCAATCTTATGGGGACATTTCTCTTGGTGGCTTCTTCTACAAGTCGTTTTCCTTCATCGAGGAATATCTCGGTTGGAATGATCCCTTTCCATTCATCCGGCATCTCGATTACTCGGTCTTCCAAGGGAGAATGCCCAGTATGTGATTACCGAGATTCCGGAGATAACACTTCCTGTAAATGAAAACTCTTAACGCCCTTCGCCGGGTAGATGGCGGAAGGTTGCGAGGCATGAAATGTGACCATGTAAAGGTCGACCGCGTCCGGGAAGCGATGCGGCGGGAAGGCTTCGTGGCGCTGGTGTTGAGATTGCCTGAGAACGTTACCTACCTGTCAGATGCGTGGTGTGGAAGGGGATTAACTTACCTGATCTTCCCCCTTGAGAAGGACCCTGTTCTCATTCACCCTGTTGGGGAGCCTCTTCCTCCGACATGGGTGAGGGATGTTAGATTCTACAAGTGGGAAACATACGAGCATATGGGTAGTTCACTAGAACTCGGAATTGAACATGTTCAGAAAATTCTGGCCGAGATGGGCATCCGCTCGGGGGCTATCGGGGTCGAACAGAATTGGGAGCTTATCGCTACTGGTACTTTGCGTTATGAAATGAACGTTGTCGGGGAGAGAACTCTAAATGTGCTCAGGCAGACGCTCCCCTCATTCACGCTGAAGGATTCGTCACGTATGCTCATGCAGGCGAGGTCGTTGAAGACGGATGTTGAGGTTGAGGCGCTGAGGAAAGTGAACCGAATTGCCGAGGTGGGTCTAGCCACTTTTCATGATAACTTGACTCCTGGATTGTCAGAGGTGGAGCTCGCGACTAAAATTGAAGGGCAGATAGTGACAGAGGGTGTTTTGAAGCATAGGGCGAACAGAGTGACTGCCTGCGCATTCCTAGCTTCAGGCCGCGATACAGCCTACGCGTATAAGTATGTGCCTGGCAACGTTCGAAGGAAGCTCCGACGCGGCGACCTAGTAATGCTTGAGCTTGACGTCGTAGCGGACGGGTACGCCTCTGACACAACGAGGACTTTCGTTGTTGGCAAGCCGAATAAGAGACAGAGAGCTCTTCTGGAAGCAGTTCTAGAGTCAGAAGCGACGGCCGTTTCAGCGATTAAGCCAGGAGTTTCCGCGGCTGAAATCGCAAGAATTTCAATTGATGTAATTCGCCGTCACGGGTTGTCGCACTATCTCGTACATCGCCTCGGTCTCGGCATCGGGGTGGGCGTCCATGAGCCGATACCCGCCCTCCATATTGAGTCAAAGGATGTTCTCTTGCCAGGTATGGTTCATAGCGTGGAGCCGGGGATCTACGGGCTACGAATTGGCGGCGTCAGAATAGAGGATGACGTGCTTGATACTGAGAAACACGCTGAGTATCTGTCAAACTACATGAGCATGCAAGAATAGGGATCGTCGAATTATGGATAGACTGTTTGATTCTGTTATTGTTCGAACACCATCAAACTCCTACACGCAATGCATCTCAACTAACCCTGACAAGGGGAACATCGACATTCAACTGGCAAGGAAACAGCATCATACTTATGTTTCAATCCTGAAAGAGAACGGCATCAAAGTCGTGGAGTTGCCTCCATGTGAAACCTACCCAGACTCGGTCTTCATGCAGGACCCTGCCGTTCTAGGAATAGGACGATCAATAATTGGACGCTTCGGGGAAGTATCACGACGAGGAGAACAGTTGGAACTAATCTCTGAACTGAAGGAACTATCGTTATTGAAGGATTCGGATATGCTAGAAATTCAAAGCCCAGGAACCGTCGAAGGAGGGGACATAATGATTACTGACCGCAAGGAACTTTTCGTAGGCCAATCGCCACGAACCAACTCGGAAGGAATAGAGCAGCTTCGAAGAATATTTCACGATCTAAAAGTGGTAGGCGTGAAGACGGAACAAATGCACCTACTCTGTGGATGCTCATACCTGAGCGAATCTACAATGATCATAACCCCTGACCTAGTGAATCCTCTGAATTTCCCCGGCATGAGATATGTCAAACTCGGCAGAGAAGACTGGTACGCTTCAGACGCGATGTACCTTGGGAATCACCGAGTCCTAATTCCGTCAGGTTACCCGAACGCGTCAGAGAAACTTAGGGAAGCAGGATACTACGCCGTCGAGGTTGACGTCTCAGAATTCCATAAGGGTGACGGGGGAGTCACATGTCTCAGTTCCCCGATTTACAACGTGCTATAATCGAGTACCGTACCGCTACCAATGTTCGTAATGGACGACATCACTCACAGCGCGTCTTCCTCTCTTCAACGAAGGCGACTTGACGTCCCTGTCGGGATAACCAAGTGAAATTACGCCGACCGGATGAAATTCCCGAGGAATCCCAAGCAGTTGCCTCATTTCATGTGTCCGGAAGACTCCTGTGAAAGCAGTCGCTAACCCTTCGTTTACGCCTGCGAGGAAGATCAGCATACAAGCGCAACCAATATCAAAATGCCAGTATGGAACAGGCCACTCAATCTCTGCCCCATCATCCTTCAATTTGTCAGGTTCCCGGTACCGATCATGGTAGAGTTGTTCGCTCGTGCAAGCCACGATTAGTGCAGGGGCTTCTGAAACGAACTTGTGAAAGCGCTTTGATGCATAGAAATCGTCCTCACCTTGAATTTGACCTACCTTCTTCTTCAGGGCGGACTCGGTTACCACAATATATGCCCAGCCTTGACTGAAGCCTGCACTCGGTGAATGTTGAGCAGCCTCCAGAATTCGGCTTATCGCGTCGCGGCTCACTGGTTTGGACTGAAAGTTACGAACCATTCTCCTCTTTCTTACGACCTGATCGAATTCCATCTTAATCACGGATAAAAGGAAGATAAAATGGGAAATAGAGGGCAATATGGAGGTTGACTACCGAAACCTAGTATCGTCTATGTTTCTGGTAGCAGCTCCGACAATAGACTGGGCGACCTTGCGTAGGCTTGAACGGTACTTCAGTCTCGGCGCC
>CAZAGP010000230.1:0-3402 GCA_964484575.1 uncultured Candidatus Bathyarchaeia archaeon
CTTCTTTTCGCCGTCAGGAACAACAGATTCTACAGGCATGTTCGAAATTGCGGTCAATTTCTTATCTATCTTTACAGCAATCTGAAACTCAGCCTTCGCGTCCGGATGATCAATGCAAGGGAGCATTCGCCTTGCTTGCGCTGCCTCGAAATGTGTTGTCACGATTTGCGAATGGTCATACGGAGCCCTGTAGATTCCAACCAGCGAATCTGTAATGGTGCCTGCATAGTTAATTTCCAAAATCCCGTCGAAGGCGCCCGTTTGAACAGTCAGTTCCTCTGCGGTCTGCTTGAATCCAACCGGCTTCTCGTCCATAACTATCCCTCGAATGTCGAGACCGACAGAGTTCAGGACAACATCCTGCTCTGATTGAAGCCGGATTCTGACCTTTCCATTGAACCTCAGTTTCTCAAAGTCCATGTCTATGGTAAGCTCGTAATTTGCGACCTTCAACTCCTAGCTACCGGGTTGCAACATGCTATTGCGTATAGGTAATCTTTTCCGAGGACCGTAATAGAAGAATTTACTCTCTACATTATACATAACTAAAGTTTAGGAGGAGCGACCTTACGGCGATGGTTTCATAGCATATTTGAGGGCGACTGTCGTATGGAGAATTATCTAAACCTGTATCAAGTATATGTCCTGAATGTCACGCACTGATTCAGGCAGGTTGACCGAGGAGGTTGGAATGGTCGTTATGCGCAAGTCCTGCCCCCGTCACGGGGAGTAAGGATCTCTACTGGTCCGACTTAACAATGTGAGTGTGGCTAGTTTTCATGATGCCACTTGACGCGCGTCGAGCTGGACTGATCAATATCATATTAGGTATCCTGACAGTTGGAAGTTCACTCATAACTTACTGGATGCTAGCATCGTCAATTAGGGTATTTACGAACCCTCTTCTTCACGCGCTCGAACTGTTAGCTTACTCGGCATTCAGTTCGTCCATCTTTGGCCTAGCTGCTTTTCTTATCGGCTTCAAGTCACTCTTGGACTCACACGGATCTATGCAAAGTGATTGGCCCTCTCTGAAGACCGTGGTTGGTCGAATTCTCTTGATCCCAAAGTACTTTCACACAATGTTAACCTCTGCAGTCTTCTACGGGCTATTCTACGCAGCCGTATCCAGCACGATCATCTATCGACCAGACATGAATTTCGCGGCCGATTATTTCGTCAGCATTCCTTCCGTCGTGACAACCGTATGCTGCGCTGGACCAGGTTTCATTCCGATTTTCACTGTGTATCTGACGAACCATCTAGGCTTGCTGGTGATTCCAGTGAACGTCATAATGATGATAACAATCTCTTCGCTCGTCGGGCTGAATGTCGCCTTAGGACATTTCACATTTGAGAATCGACCGAAGGGAACCGGATTACGCTGCCTCGGCGGATTCGGAGCAGTCGTAGGATTGTTTACTTCATGTCCAACCTGTGCCGGCCTATTCTTGGGAAATCTAATACAGGCTGCTGGGACAGAAGCAATCGCGATGACCCTAGCGGTCTACCAACCCTGGTTAGTCGGATTCGCGTTTTTCCTTTTGGGTGGAAGTAACTTCCTTCTAGTGAGGAGTATTCGACAAGCACTTTACGGGCAGTGTAGATTCAATGCGAGGTCCAAGTGATGCGTAAGTGGCTACCACTCAGACGTGTAACCACATGATGTGCATCTGATTATTCGCAGGTTAAGCATCTTCATGGTTCTGTCAGGCATGTGGATGTTTCCAATCTCCCAGCTTGACTTGCCGCAACTGGGACATCGCGCTGGTTTGAATCTCTCCTCAACAATTGATTTAATCTGTTCCTCACTAAGACCGGACAGTAATAACCACCATACACGTCGTATGATGCGGATTGAACATTTTTAACTTCTCGGTCCAGTTACGCGCCTTACGCCGTTTGATGTTTTCGTTACTGGATGATGCGTCGGTTTGCAGTAGGAGTTTCACGCCTTAAGTTGATCTCCGTTCGTACCGGTTGTGTGGCATATTGCTTAAGGACGTGTCCTATCACTTAGAATTGGCCTGTGTTCACCGTGAATAACCTGGTAATCATAACTAGAGCCAATTTCCTCCCCCTCACCATTGTAATAGTTTTCGCGAATCTGGCTGCCGCCTCGTTTGTGCACGGAACTTTCAACGCTGTTAGTGCGGCTATGGTTCTTTTTGCTGCTTTGTTGTTGCACGCATCTGTGAACGCTTTCAATAATTATTTTGACTATAAATCTGCGATCGATTCTAGAACTTTGAAGACCCCGTTCAGTGGAGGTGTGGATGTTCTAGTTAAGGGGAATATGAAGGGGTCTTCCGCGTTGCTTGTTGCAACTCTTTGTCTTGTTCTCGCCGGAGCTATCGGTGTCCGATTTCTCATGATCTTCTTTCCCGTTCTTCTTCCGCTAGTTGTCTACGGAACTGTCGTTATCGTTCTGTACACGCCTATTCTTTCGCGCGTTCATGCACTCAGTGAAATAGTTGCGGGGTCTGGTTTTGGCGTCCTGGGTCTTGGAGTTTATGCTACTCAGACGGGGAATTTGGATCCTGTCGCTTTCAGCCTTTTCATTCCTATCTCGATTCTTGTTGGTTTGCTGCTTTTTCTCAATGAATTCCCGGACGTCGAGGCTGACAGGCTCGGTGGGAGGCGACATTTAGTGATTCTGTTGGGTCAGCGGCGCTCTGCAGTCCTGTATGTGATCGCTGTTGCTATAACATACGTTTCGATCGTTTGCTCCGCCGTCTTCCGACTGACTCCCGCGAGTGTCTTCATATCGTTATTTTCGCTCCCGATTGCTTACAAGGCATGTCGCATCGTTATGAACGAGTGTGAAAACACCTCGAAATTAATACCCGCGCTGGGGCTAAACGTGGTAATGATTCTGTTGACGATTCTGCTGCTTGGCGTTGGTTTCTTGATTGCCTTAATAACATGAGGCCGTAGGGAAGACTTATCACACGAGACGCCGACAATTCATACTGTTGGCCGTATCATGAACCTGGCGCAGCTTGCGCTTCCAACTAAGAGGTTCAAGGTTACCTGTTTCCCTACTTCGGATTCGTACGAATTCTTCCTCAATGGATTGAATGGAGGTGACTACATGTGAGTAGTAAGGCGGAGATGATTTCTGGCATGCAGAGAATCTCCGATTTCTCATTTGACGTCGGAAACGAATTGGATCTACGCTGCTGCAGTTGCTATACGTACTTGAATAAGATTTGTGAACGTTGCTCAAGGTGTGGTGCTGGGCCATACAGGCCATGTGTGCACTGCGATCTTGATTTGCGGTAGTCTGTTGTCTTCCCATCAAGCCGCTCATGCTGGAATTCAAATTTTCGAGGCTAAGGTGAACTCTACGTTCCAGTTGAACGTGAAATGCCCGTTGCTCATGTAAGTTGCTAAGCCTGT
>CAZAGP010000231.1:0-4076 GCA_964484575.1 uncultured Candidatus Bathyarchaeia archaeon
CGTCCGTGTTCATTTCGAACAGCTTGCGCAATTTCAGGAAGAGCGGCTTCAGTGAACTATGTCGGAGTCAGGGCTTGCGCGATAGAGTCGATCGCATGATAATCCGTCGGCCTAATTTCTCTAATCAATAGTGAATTTAGATCGTGCAAATTGCGAATAACTTCAATCACCAACCCTAATCGAGTTAACCTGCTCTTGCTGAATGGATCACGAATATTTCTCTATCTTGACAGCGGTACCGGTTACGTCACCATAATCTCATAAGAATGAACCTAGTTGGCGCAGGTCAGTGTGGCGGGTTAGGTGATGGCGGTGGAACAACTCCTTTCGGGACGTCGTGGCCATTACCATTACTACCGTGACTTCCGCTGCCTCCGCCGCCAACAGTCGCTACCGCTCCCACTTGATGTCCAGCCAAGACTGCTAGCGGAGCTAGTAGAATTAGAACGAGAACGAGCACGGTCAACTTTCTCAATTAAAACAACCGAGCAAAGATTTCAATGTTCTAATGGTTAACTTTCGCGTGACCTCTGTTCCGCCACACAAGTGACATTGGATCATGTTTATGCACCTGAGGCTGACTTCCTCAGCAATGACCGGTGAGCCTTCAGCTGGCCCGAGAGGCTTTCTTATTCTACTTACACGCTAGAGCGGCGTTGATCGTATACCCTAAGTCTCGGTACTCGTCCGTAACGTCATTATTCTCAGTTATCTTCACAATGCACACATCAGAGAGCGACATCACCTCATGCCAGACGCCCTCATTCAGAACTACGGCTCTGTCCAGCAGGAATAATTCCACATTGTCCTGCGCTTCAGGTGACGCTAAGGCGATTACTCCGACACCAGAAACGGGTTCAAAGGATTCCTTAGAGGTCGGGTGACGTTCAAGCCGTTTGATGCTTCTGCTCCTTAAAGTGAGGATAGCCCAGATCCAGCCTTTTGAGTCGACTTTGATCAAAGGCTCATATCCTTCGACCTGATTCACATGCTCTAGAATTACCCCGTATTTCCCGAAATTGTGCTTGTTTATCGTCTTTACCTCTAATGACATCCCCAAGGTCAATCACTGCTTAAGAGAGTGTATTGTGAGAAAAGATTACCGACAATACTCTCAAGACACTTGATACCGGTTCAGCCACAGCTAACCGTTAGCGAACCACGTGCCAGCTCGAGTTCAATCGGAATCTGAGCTTATGAAGTATTATTGGCCTTTCTTCTTGGTTTTCTTTACCATCCGAGGCTTACCCAATACATTTCACAGAGTTAAACTCGGTAACGGGAACTATCTTCTTTTCCCTTATTATTCGAAGGCTTCCGTTATCCTCTAGCTGAGGCAAATCTATGTAGCTTGAACTGTATGCACATGTACCCTGTATGGTGGTCAAAGAGGTTTGAAGAAACTTCATGCACTAGCAGTATTACTTCTGATTCTTCCGGGAATATCAGCGGTGACACCGTATGTTGCGGCGCAGGTCTGCAACTTGACTAATGTTAGAACGCAGTATCCACAAGCAGTTCATCCAGCAGAAAACTTCCAGGTACTCGTAGAACTTACTGCTGGCTGCGACTACTCTGGCCGAATTGTTCTGAAAGTTAACTTAGTAGACGGAATAACGAACCAGGTCCTCTCTACTGCCAGCTGGACTTGGTTTCGGAGTTATGGTAGTACAGTAACAACAGTATCACCGTGGATAGACTTAGAGGCGACCGCGCCCAGCACTCCAGGTTACTGGCAACTAATACTCTACGCGTATAATGTCGACGGGGAAGGGACATCAAGCGTATTTCCGTTCCAAGTCCAGGTACTATAGACCAGGAGGACCTCTCAACCCGTACCTGTCAGCCTAACCAATTGAAATTAGCAGAACCGCCACGATTGCCAATATGACGCCAACTCCCTGGACTGGCGATAACTTCTCCCTAAGCACTACCATTGCAAGAATA
Source organism: uncultured Candidatus Bathyarchaeia archaeon (assembly GCA_964484575.1). GTDB lineage: Archaea > Thermoproteota > Bathyarchaeia > 40CM-2-53-6 > 40CM-2-53-6 > FEN-987. The sequence continues at coordinate 1,948 of CAZAGP010000231.1, forward strand.
ACGGTAACGATCGGATACATCGCCGTTAGCGGAACAACAATAGATACTTTCCCTTGCTCAAGCGCATAGTAGAACGTCAAACTTGCGCCTATACCCATAGCTCCCACCAACATCGCGAAGCAGCTTTGAGTATTCAACGCTAGAGACGGTTTGGCGAATACTATGAAGATCGCGGTGAGAATTATTGACGCGACGGTTGAGAACACGAATAAAGATTTCCAATTCATACTATCAAGGACAATTTTCGCAAAGAATCCCCAGAGCCCCCACAAGATAAGCGTAGTGAGGGAAAGTTGAAGCCATCCGACCTGCAAGTAATATCAATCGACGATTTTGGTTGTAGCGATAAACGTCTTTCGGGAATCACCCGGAGAAGAGTTTCACTGTGCAGCAGACTTTCCTTGCTCCGCACCGCAGTTATTGCAGAACCTGGATCCGGGCAACAGTTGATGCCCGCAACTGACGCATGAAACTGGGACGTTGAGCGAAGTCGCAGGTTGTTTCGGCTTATGAAATACTGCCCGCACTCCGGTCAAGATTATGAGTAGGATTAGGATGCCGATAACTGTGACGGCAAGTGCCCCAAACGCTGCATGACCTAATCCCAAGGTTGAGTATTCAGGCGCGAGAGAGGTTGAATTCTCAGTCGCCGAAATCGTGGCTATGACGCTTGAAGTGAAGGTTTTGGTTTCCTGGATTTGGATTGTTGAGTCGTAGACAAGCATGTTTGTTACAAGCGCCGTTACGGTTGGACCTGTTGGATAGCAGCTCGATTGGTTGAAGCAAAGTTGAGGCGGGACGTAGGTTAATGTGCCTAATTCCGTATTCGTGTAGGTCAAGATCTGTACTTCTTGGTAAGGGGAATAGGAGACTAACTCCACAGTAGACTGTTCTGTTACCGTATGAGCCGTGGTTAATGGAACCGTTTGGTACGCTAGATCAACAAATGTTACGATGGCAATTAGCAATAGGAGAGTGGTCGCGATGGTTGATTTTTGCACGATGCTCACATTCAGGACGCTTGAGTCGGAACCCGCACAGAACCTACTGCCATGTGTAATAATACATCTTTGCCCAAGTGCTTTGTAGGAGAGATTACGAGAGGACTAGACCTTGCTATCTTAAATTTGGGCTCAGCCCTCCTATTACTAAAAAAGGAAAGAAATGCCGGGAACGCATCATCCCGGCATGGTTGAGTTAGATTTGTCCTTTTGGGCTGCGAGGGGCACGATCAGTTTCTTGTTTAATTGTTCTGCTTCCGTGAGGATGAGGGATAGGACGCTTCCTTCGGGTACGATGATCTTGGAGTTGTTCTGTAATGCGTTTGTGACGGTTTCAAGTTGTTTTGCGACTATGGCTGTGCCTTTGAAGTATGTTGTGTATGCTTCGTTTACGGCTTTGATTGCGTTAGCGTTACCCTCCGCAACTTTTTCAATCGCAATCTTTTGACCCTCCGCCTCAAGGATGGCGGCCTGTCTTTGTCCTTCCGCATTCTTGATTGCGGCTCTTCGGGCTCCGTCCGCCTGGTATTCGGTTGCGTTAGCCATATCTTGAGCGGCCAGTTTCGCGTTGTTCGCTTTTATCACCGTGTTCATTGACTCTTGAATGTCAGGCGGGGGTTTCAGATCCTTCAGCTCAGCTCTCATGATCTCGACTCCCCACTGGCGGGATTGCTGTTCTAGTTCGGTGAGGAGTTCCGTGTTTATTGTTGCGCGGCCCACGTTTGCTTCGCTCATCTCCATCTTCCCGATAATATTGCGTAGGGTTGTTCGAGCTAGGACTTCGATCTGCTGCTGGAAATTGTTCACAGCGTACACGCTGGCCTTAACCGAATCTTCATCAGTCTTCACCTTGTAGAATACTACAGCGTCAACAGTCATCACAACCTTATCCTTCGTGATCACTTCCTGAGGCTCGACGTGACTCATCTCCTCAGTCACATTAACCCGAATCAACCGATCCACGAACGGTGCCAGGAAAGTCAATCCCGGTTCCGCAAAATGATGATATTTGCCTAATCGCTCAACCAAGCCTCTTTCAGTTGGCCTAACCGTTCTTGCACTTCTCCCCGCGATCACGGCGATTATGAGGAGCAAAAACATTAGTGAAATGATGGATACGTAATCAAG
>CAZAGP010000232.1:0-13598 GCA_964484575.1 uncultured Candidatus Bathyarchaeia archaeon
AGTTCTCGACCAGTTATTGAATTCAATAACCAAAATCAGGACAGAAAAGCCGATTTGGGTGAAGATCCCCCCGTATTTTAGCGAAAGAGAACGAGAGAACGTTCTCGGACTAGTTGATATTTGCCGAAAGAATTCGATTGATGGGATAACAGCGATCAATACGAAACGTATCGCCGAGAAACGATCTAGTATCGGAACGGCAGGGCTCAGTGGGAAGCAAATTTTCGAGGATATGCTTCGAATCGTCGAGGACGTGTACCGATACACTAGTGGAAAAGTCCCAATCAACGCGTGCGGAGGCATATTTTCTGGTAAGGATGCATGGCGGGCCTTCGAATTAGGCGCTTCAACCGTTCAACTCTACACCGGGTTAATCTATAATGGTCCAGGCATAGTCGTCAGTCTCAATCGTGAGCTCGTGAAGGCGATCGAACTCGGTGATATGAAATCAATCTCCGAACTGACTGGAGCAAGAGTTCGTTGAAATTTGGCGGAACTCGATTTGCTACTAATAGATCATGAGGAGAGCAAGCTCTATTCCTGGAAATTAGCAAATCGTACATGGTAGGCTTGTTTAGATCAGCTTCGTGATTGAATGCTTCGAGATTCAGATAGGCAGTTGAAATTGATTCTGCTTTGGATTGCTATGTTAGTCTCCTTATCGTACGTGATCTTCCGTGATATTGCCTCAGGTACACTTAATCTGCCGATCGCGGTAGTAATGTTCGTGATTGTTAGTACTCTACTAATTCTGAGTCTAGCAGCGGGATTTTGCGCAATATCACTAATGGCACTGCCGTATCTAGTAGATAGATGGAGAGGGAAGTCGTAAAGAGCGCAAAGTGAATGTCCGTCTGCTTCAGGACAGAAGAAAGTATTCATATCTGAGCATTTGTCGTTCTACCAGAAATTAGGCGTGCTTTAGGATGACTGATGGCTGGTCCCCTCCCAAGAATGCGAAGATTTGGGGACATCTCTTCAATGAAGTCGTACGTGCTAATCATTGCATGATGTGTGGCGCTTGTGTCGCATCCTGCCCCATCAACGTACTTAACGTCAATGTGAACGAGGAACCGGTCATAAAGGGGCCTTGTGCTGCTTGTCAGGTCTGCTACTATAGCTGTCCGAGACTCGAATTACCAATTGACGAGATTGAATACTTCCTATTTGGCAGGACTAGGCGACGTGATGAAGAAGCTCTTGGGATTTGCAGGAACATCTATTCCGCGAGAGCGCTAGATGAAGAAATTTGGCACGCCGGCCAAGACGGAGGCACCGTCATAGCTCTTATGACTCACGCACTCCAGATCGGGCTGATCAACTGTTTCGCGACATCTGACTTTACAAAATCCAATTCAATATTCGTCCTCGGTAACGGCATCGCTCTTAAGACTGTGCCAGTTATCGGTGACACAGCTGTTGACCTCATCAGAACGGCGGGATCGAAGTACACGCATGGAGGCGTATTGGGCGTCCTGTCGGACGCTGCCGCATCATATCCTGACGCACGTGTTGGTTTAGTTGCATTACCCTGTGAACTACAAGGTCTATGGAGAATGCACACGGCAATGCAGGCGACTGTCAAATTCAGCGGTTCCTGGATAAGAGGAGGCCGCCCGGTCCTCACGATAGGACTATTCTGTTCAAAAGTCTATACTCATGAGAAGCTTGTAACGGATTTCATCCAGAAGCAACACGGCATAGATCCATCAAAAATCACGAGGACAGTCATAAAACGAAATCGTTTCAAAGTCTACGTCGGAGCTGAAATAGTTCTTGATGTGGCGACAAAAGACCTAGAGCAATACGTGAGTCACCCCTGTCATTACTGCATCGATTACGTCGCAGAACTCGCCGACATCTCGGTTGGTGCGGTTGGGTCGCCTGATGGGTGGACTACTGTCATTATTCGGTCAGAGATTGGGCAGAAACTCTTTGACAGCGCCGTGAAGGCTAGGGCAATAGAAGTTGCACCTATTGACCAGTCAAAGCACGGTCTCCCATTTGTGGTTAGGTTGTGCAATAAGAAGAAACGACAAAACAATCCGTACTACATAAGGCGCGGATTACGAGAAGGTTTCCTTGAACATAGAAGAAATGACCTAATACAGATAACACCAGCTCCGGATGCGAAATAGCTGGCGGACATGTTCAGTTCCGCCTCTGATTAGATGCCGTCCCTTCAGACTGTCTGCACTTAGAAATGCGGATAGCGATAACATTGTTGCGAAGTGAAATTAACTTCTGATTAGGCGCAAGACTATCTATTTCCGGAGATCGACTATCCAGGCAATTTCGAACCGATCTGGGAGGTTAGTTCAGCGACTCCGGCCTCTTTGCACAATTCTGGGGGTAAGCCGCACATGCAGAGAAGCGCTGATATAATATTCGCCTCATCGTCGATGGCTTTCCTAATCTCAGATTCGATCTTCTTGAGCTCTGTCTCTGTCTGCCGAAACGTGTGACCGATGAAGATTTTGGGTGAAAAGCCGGCCTCGATCTGCATGAATCTTCCCCCTATTAGCAGAAATGGAATATTCTTCTGTGGGTTATGCTTACGCACCAATTTTTCTTCTGTCTTCAGGAGCTTTTGAAGCGGTTTAAACTCCCTATCTTTGATCTCGCGAGCGACAAACTCAACCTGAGAGCTCGTGTAGGTCGCTTCTGTCAAATCGTATGTCGGCAGGTTGAGAAAGGGTTCATCCCGAGCAGCGCTCATAGTCTGTTTCAAGCCGCTCCATTGGCCATACTTGGATAGTGCTCTAACTATGGCCCACCGCTCAGCAGCACAAAATGGGGAATGCTCAGCACCCATGAAGAATACAAGTATCTTCCCATTTCTCTTAGTAGCTTCCTTGGAGACCTCAACAAAGTTGCCGATAACTTTCGGGTGCTTGCCACTTGGCATTGGTTTTTTGCGCCGCCGCCATGGTTTAGGGATAGTGACCATTTATTACTACCTGTGTGCCGCCAACTGACCTCGTTCGCCTACGCACTTCTCAATGTTTCGCGTGACAAAAACTAACAGGTTATTGTATGGTCATGTACGCGGAAACACGCGTAATCGGCTTGTTTGTCTATGTGCTTTAGATCATATGCGGCTCATGCTGAACCTGTAATTGGGCTTTGAACCAGCTATCTAAGTAGTCATGTCGCTAGACGCTTTATGTCAATAGTGCTTCTGATGACTGGCACCGGGAGCGGTTATTTTCTTCTCATCTTGTGAATTAGAAGGTAGGCGGCTATGCCGATTAGAACGAGCAAAACCCCGTAGATTGAGAGTTTCTCAACCAAGAGGATACACCAGCCGATGATCGGAGTAAGGTAGCACGTTCCTCCAGGTTCACATGAACCATAGACAGCGAAATTGTAGAAGGAGTACACGGTGTACCCCAACGAAATGAAGAATGAGAGGGTGAAAATCCAAGCGAAAATGTTGAAATTTCGGTAGAAGAACCTAGCCATTGCAGGCCACACGTTAAGCAGCTTAGCAGTAACCTTTGCTTTAACGCGTTGTTCAAATGCCATGTCGCAGGGACTAAGCATCAGGGTTTTCGTGAAGCATTTGAATGCCTGCTTGGCGAGTGGACGATATTTCGCAGACCATAAGCTCATGACCGAGAAGACTAGGAGTGCAACCAAACATAGAGGCATTCTTGGACACTTTGAAATTAGCCATCTGACAGCACGATGGTAGATAAAGCTGGTTGGTGAATACTACTACGTGCTCTCAAGTGGTGGTTGTCTGCAGCCATAGCATTAGACATGGCCCATTCTACTCGAAGTACAACAGAAGAGCGCCCGCCAGAACAATCATACTCGGCAACCAAGAAAAGTACAGCAATAGTACGCCGCCAATTGCAGAGACGAAGGCCATGTTTCTATTGGCTCGTTTTAACCTTAGACCGCAGAACACTGACAAACTCCCTCCGGCTAGCCCAAGCAAACTCGATAAAGCCATCACAGTGGGCATTATGTCTAATCCGAATCGTGGATATCCGAACAGGTAATACTTGCCCATCATCATTCCGCCGTACTGCCATAGCACTCCGTATCCATAGCCTAGAAAATGGGCCATGAATGGAACCATACCTAGCGAAAGCAACGAAATCATGCAACCTAGAATGCCTCCGAATATGACTAGTGTTCTTGCAAACCGATGAGATGAATTCGAAGATTGTACCTCCATGAGCATGGGTGCTCACTACCCCTTAAGGCTCAGATAGCATTTTGCAATATTGCTTACCAGAACAGAAATTACCGACTTGCGTTTATATCGTCTGCCAATCCATCATCTCGACTCAACGAAAGCAGGTTAGAGTTGATGGTCGACTTGCAGGCTGTATCACAAAAAGATACGGTGAACAGTATCATGACTGGGTGGGTTGTGAGTATACCCCAGTCAGACACTTTACTGCAAGCCCGAGATATGATGTCCCAACGTGGAGTTTCACAGCTCGTCGTTGTCGATGAGAAAACGCGCCCGGTTGGATTGATTTCAAAGAGAGATTTAGCACGTTTTCTAATGGAAGATTCTACGAATAGGAGCCTCGAAGAGATATCTGTTGGAGAAGCTTCGTCCAAATCGATCCCCGAGATTCGTCAGGACTTACCTGTCTTCAATGCAGCACGCCTTTTCGATACGGAAAACCTATCGTGTGCCATTGTGACTAACGATCATCCGTTAGTAGGTATAGTCACCGAGACGGATTTATGCAACTACTTCTCGCGGAGAGTTCCTAATACGTTCAAAGTCAGTGACTTCATGGCACGGGATTTCATTTTTGCTAAGGGCAGTTATCCTGTCGTTCACGTAGCCCAAGCGATAGTGTTCAAACAGTCGAGTGTTCCAGTAATTGAGGACGAGTTGATTGGTATGCTGACGCTGTCTGATCTTCTTTCGATAGGACACAAGAAGCCCGACTCTATTCGAAGTCACCTTGTCCTTAATTCAGGAAGAAAGGAGGTTACGCTGCTCACGACGCGTGAGTTAATGACGCGAGATCCAATATCAGCAAAGGAGAATGATGATTTGGCTCAAGCGGCGCAGACAATCATAAGAAAGGGGATCGGGAGTCTGCCTGTCGCAGACGAGGAGGGTACAGTCGTGGGACTGCTCAGCAAACATGACATCGTAAAGGCTCTGGGCAGAGTCGGAAAACCATTGGACTTTGAATGACTTACAAGTAACCTTGACTTTTCGTCCTAGAAAGATCTGGAGGGACTATTAGTTCGTGAATCTGGCGGATTTCATAGCAACAGTTGTAGTCATAACAGCATCAGGTGCACTCGCACCTGGTCCGCTGACATTCGCAATGCTAATGCATAGTTCAAAAGAGGGAGCGAGGTCAGGATTTTTCTTTGCAATAGGACACACCCTTGTTGAGTTCCCTCTTGTTCTTGCATTGGCTCTTGGCCTTCTCGCTGCGATTAGTCAGCCATTAGTGAAATCGTCGATCGGAATAGTAGGAGGAGCAGGATTGATCGCCTTTGGAATATTCCAAATTTACAAAACTGTAACGCATGTAAGTTCGGAAGACACTCTAATGATAAGACGACTCCCGACCAGCTCGCTATTGCTAGGTCTCGCTCTGACGGCATTGAATCCGTACTTCATCTTGTGGTGGTTAACTATTGGTTCCGTCCTCATTATCCAAGCCTTAGTCTTCGGTGCTTTCCTAGGCGTTCTATTGATGTACGTTTCACACGTTTGGATGGACTACGCCTTCCTTACAGGACTAGCACATTTTGCTAAGAAGGGAATGAAACTCTTTGGGTCGAAATATTATAATGGCGTTCTCATCGCGTTTGGCATCATTCTGATTTATTATGGAGCTACGTTTGTGTTGCAGGCACTTTAGGTAGTTTCGGATTGAAGCCGATCTATCAAGTCCAGAAGATCATTTATTGATGCAAGAACGTAATCAGGTTCCGTTTGTAACAGTTGTTGCATCCCAGATGGGCCCGTCCCGACAGCCGCAGAACGTAATCCAGCAGCCCTGGCCGCAATCATATCCATAACTCCATCTCCGATCAAGATAGTTTCTCCAGCTTGCGCACTCAATTGCGTAAGCGCCATGATAATAGGACCAGTATCGGGTTTCATTTCTTGGCAATCATCACGGGTCACAATTGCATCAAAGAACGTTCTAATTCTGAAACGATTCAACGTAAGATTAGTACCCGCACGACCGTTATTCGTGACCAAGCCAAGTTTGATATGACGATTTCTCAGTTCACGCAGCATTCCCTGAACACCAGGATAAAGAGTGACTTCTCGAGCGGCCTTGATCTCCATGTCTTCAAGTCGCCCATAGAGCCTTTCTCGGAGTATTTCGTAGGCTTTTGGGCCAGCAGTTGCCTTAACCTTCTGAAGGATAACATAGAGGTACAGTTGTTCGGTGAATTCTGGCGTGAGCAGGCTCATTTTACGAAGTTCAGCCAGAGCTGCACGCCTCATTCCTACGTAGTCGATGTTGAAGTGCGTGATTGTACCGTCTAAGTCGAAGATGATGGTGTTGGGTCTCATGGGAGGTTTCTCGTAAACTTAGACGGTTACTACTAGTTGGATGTGTCGCACGGCGATCAACCTGTGTAACTGTATTGAGAGGTTAGCTGATCTGAACGCCTTGGGTGAATGTGATTACATGTGACTGTAAGAATGCCCAGCAAGCCAACTAGTTCATGCAAGTCGCGTCTGAATTGCCCAGGCGTCAGATTCGCGCAATGGGCGCAAAAAAACTCTTTCTAGAACTGATTATCCGCACGTTAATTGACACTAATGCGCTTTACTTAGAGCAGACTTAATTTGGAGGGTTGCGGCTGCTTCTAAGCGGTGCAAAGCTATGTGTCAATGTGGATGTTGCTACCCACAATACCCCTACTACTCTCCCTATCAGTACTACCCAACATACACGTATCCTCTGCCGGCCTACAATTATGCATACTATGGGTTTCCGCTGGGATATGTCTACACTAGTCCAACACCGTTAGTTGCGACAACTCTCCAATACCCACGCGGAGAACATCATGTCGGCAACTGTCTAATGATATGTCAATGACGCGATAGGGGTTCCCCCTATTTTCCGGTTCTTTTCGACGCTTATACTGCAAGGTAAAACGAGCAGAGTTCCCGACGTAGACTAACCAAGGTTAGGAACGAGCGTTTTGCCATTCCACTCGAATCCCATGTTTTCTAACTCCTGGAAAAACGAGTTTAGGTTCTCCTTAGGTTCATGAAACCGGTCAAGCACCTCCTTGATCACGTAGCCCATGAAGGAGCCGAAGAGTCCTCTGTCTTCCACGTATAGTCTATTCAGAAAAAGGGAGAGCCGATCTAATTCATAATCTCCTGTTACAACCTCCGCGAAGACCTTGTCCCAGGCTCCTTCCAGATTGAACTTGCGCACTGTTTCGCGCATGTACGGAAAGATATCAGTGAAGTATTCGCGAAGCATACCTTGAGATCGAAAGATCGCTTGTGCTAATCTCTGTATTCTAACGTCGACCTCTGGAATGCCGCTCATCATTAATCTCCAACGTAATTTTCAAGTTAGACAGCTAAGTATAAAGTTCCCTTACTAACCTCTTGATCTTGTCTCTTGCATCGTAAGGTTTCATCTCTCCCTGTTCAGTTATGATTGATGTAATGAATTTGGCAGGAGTAAGGTCGAACAGTTCATTGAGACGAGGCGGAGACCCTAGAAAATCCATTGTATCAAGCTTGGATTCTTCTGCAGCGACGTATACTGGAATCGAATGTTGCTGAGCTGTTTGAGCAATCTCGTTCGTCCCGACCTTATTGATAACGGAACCATCTGACAGAATGCTGTCCGCACCTAGAATTACTGCGTCGAATCTTCTTGGAAAGGTGCCGATGGCCTGGTCGGACAAAACGGTTGCAGTGAACCCTAGGTCCGTCAGGTCACTCGCTAGTGTATTGCCTTCGAAGGTTGGTCCTGATTCTGTCACGTAAATATGTAAAGCCTTATTCGTGCATAATTGGATCGCTCTCTTCACAGTATTACTGTAGCTGTGTGTCAGAATGCGATTCCTTTGGATTATTTTCTTACTGAGGTTTGTGGACACTTCATCCGCGGACCTTAAGCAGCTTTCCAAACTTTGTCGCGTCAATTGATCAATCAGTTTTCGGTAGGCTGCAGGGGATCTTGCAGTTTGACGTGCTGTATCTATGCCATGAAGTAGTCGCCCTGTAACGTTTCTAACAGACGCCATGCTTGTTTGTACGATTTGCATTCTCAATGCGATCATCAATACGTCCCGGAAGAGCTCGCTGTTGGTTCGTGCAGTGGAAAGATTCGCAGCCGCATCTATCGCTTCTATCGCTCTTCTTCCTAAGTAACTTGCTCCGTTGATCTTATCTCGGGCTATCTCATCTACTATTGCGAAAGCTTTGGATAGACTCGTAGGAGGGTTTGACAGATCCCAGCGGACCCTATCAAACGTTCGTCCTAAGCTTGGAACGGTTTCGTAACTTGTGAGGTCTTCAGGGTTTACCCATTTATATCGCGAATTTTCCCAATTAATATGCATAGTCGACTTTTCAGTTGCGAATAGAAATGGATGTACGATCCACACAACATTCTTCTCTTCGTCGAAGACTCGTACAAGCTCACCGGACCTGATTAGCGATAAGTCATTTGGAGATAGGTCGGTTTCCTCAATAATCTCAAGCTTTGCCCGTTCATAGGGGGTCTCATTTTCTTCAAGGAAACCGCTTACGGCTCCCCATTTGCCTTGATAAGTGCCAACTTCGCTGCTTCTCCGCATGAGCAGTATTAGTTGGCCTCGTCGTAGGAATGAGGTTACAACTTGCTTGTATTCCATAGTTTGGTTGACATCTTAAGGGGTTTGTATTCGATCGATTTGAGCAGTACTTGTCCTTAGTCGCGCCCAGAGGTTAGCGGCGGCTGTTTGTGAAATTTCTTGGGCGCGTTGCTCGTCGAATGTTAGAAGTTGTTTGTCTTTCACTATTTGTTTTCCTTCGACGAAAACATGTTCCACATCGTCGCCGTCTACGGTATTGATAATGTGGTTAACGGCTGTGTCTGAGGATAATGGAGTTGGCAGAATGTTAGGTTTGATCAGAATTATGTCCGCTTTCTTACCAATTTCAATCGAGCCAACCTCCTTCTCCATTCCATAGAGCTTTGCGCCCTTGATCGTCGCCATCTCGAGCACGCTGTATGAGTCGATGGCGTTTGGATCTCTGCTGTTAAGACGGTGGATTAGGAAAGCGGCCCTCATATTCTCGAACATATCGAAGATGTAACCATCGTTCCCCAGCCCAACTGTTACGTTCTGAGCGATCATTTGTTGAACGGGTGATACACCGACGGCGTTCAGCATATTACTCATTGGATTGTGAGCAACACCAGTATCGGTTTTAGCGATGAGATCAACTTCCTTGGAATTTAGGTGTACGCAATGCGCTAATATGACGTTTGGGCCAAGGAGTCCAAGATCTGATAGTCGTTCTATAGTCCTTTTGCCGTAATTCTCCATGTTATGATGGAGATCAACTAGCCCCTCTGAAGCGTGGATAGTTATTGGAGAGTGAAATCTCTCGGCAGTTTTTTTGACTTCGCGAATTAGTTCGTCGGATACTGTGAAGGAGGCGTGAATACTGAAGAGCGCTTTCGTCTTTGATTCATTTTTCTTTGAGATCATCTCTGCAAAACGAACGTTCTCTTGAACACCGCGCAATCCTTCATCCTTTGAGTGACGCTCGGTCGACTCAAACGCGAGGAAACTCCGTATCCCAACGCTTTCGACAGCCATGCATATCTTATCAAGAACTCCAGGAATCGAGTTAGGCCCGGAATAAGTGTCTGCAAACATCGTTACTCCAGACTTTGCGAACTCTACTGAGGAAAGGAGCGCGCTCGCGTACGCATCTTCATAGTTCAATGCTTCGTCTACCGGCCACCATATCCGTTGCAAAATTTGCGTAAAATCTGACGGCGGTGCAATTGATAGTGTTGCTCCTCTAAGAAGCATTCCGTAGAGATGCGAATGACTGCATACCAAGCCGGGCATTACAATCTGCCCCGTAGCATCAATGCATTCCGCGTTCGAATGTCGTCGTTGGAGATCTTCCGTTCGCCCGATCTCCACTATTCGGCCGCCGTCAATTGCTAGTGAGTGCCCTTCAAGGATACGTCGTTTAGAATCCATTGTGACAATGACGCCGTTCTTGATTAACAGCTCGACCAATCTGATCCCATTCACGTCCATTGTAATTGAATAATCAAAGTTTCGGAAACACCTTCCCGTTTGGCTCTATTCTCCCTCGCAATCCGCTTAAGTATCACTCAGTGGCAAGCGTTCATGTTGAGATAGACAAGCGTCTCAAGAGTGTTAAGGGCGACTCACATGACAACACTCATCGAAAATGCTAGAATTTTCGTTAGCGGGCGCCTAGTCAGGGCGAACATAGTTATCGAATCTGGGAAGATAGAATCAGTAGGTAGAAGAAGAGTATCCGGGTTCGATGAAAGGATTGATGCGAGGGAAAAGTTCGTTCTACCTGGCCTCGTTGACGCTCACGCACACTTGCATGATCCACACTTTACGAATCGGGAAGATTTCACATGCGGTACGGCAGCCGCAGCAGCAGGCGGTGTAACCACAGTAATTGAAATGGTTCTCTCTACGCCGGTTGACAGTGTAGAGAGAGTGAGAACCAAGATCCGCTTAGGAAGGAAGAAGTCTCTTATCGATTTCGCTTTGCATGCGGGAATGATGAATCTGGAGAACGCCGTGAATATAGGGAAGATAACTGAAATTGGCGTGAGATCCTTCAAGACGTTCACCTGCAAACCCTACTATGTAAGTGACGATACTCTAAGGTGCTTAATGCGTGAAACGGCCGCGCATAGTTCAATTCTGAACGTGCACGCTGAAGATGAGGAACTGGCTAACCAGAATATGCGCAAGCTCATGCTTGAGAGAAGAAATGACCCCGCAGCACACTTGGAATGGAAACCGAACGCTGTGGAAGAACGCGCTGTCAAGAAAGTGATTCGTTTTGCTTATGATTTGAAAGCGCGCGTTCACATCTCACACTTATCAACAGCTGAGGCTGTGGGCCTGGTCAGAAAAGCGAAGAGCGGACGCGTTAAGATAACAGTAGAAACGTGTCCTCACTATCTCACATTGACGAGGAAAGATATGAGGAAACTAGGTCCATACTTGAAGATGAACCCCTCGCTCAAGACAGCCCATGATTTGCACGTGCTTTGGCAAGGACTGCGTGATGGGACGGTAGACTTGGTGACCTCTGAGCACGCGCCGGGAGAACGTTCTGAAAAAGAAGTGGGGTGGAGAAACATCTGGAAAGCGTGGGGAGGCATCCCGTCGATTGAAACTATGCTCCCGGTCCTTCTGAGTGAAGGAGTGAACAAAGGACAGATAAGTATGGCGAGACTCCAGAAAGTTACATGCGAAAATCCTGCAAGAATTTTCGGACTCTATCCGAAGAAGGGCACCATTCGAAAAGGATCGGATGCTGATCTTGTCATACTTGACCTGAAGGCTGAACGCAAAGTCCGAGGAAGCGACCTTCACTATAAAGTTGGATGGACACCATATGAAGGCTGGAGATTGCGAGGATGGCCCAAGACAACTATTCGTAGAGGATCAGTAATTTTCGAAGATGGCCAAATTAACGCGAAGCCCGGCGAAGCGAAGTTCCTCCCAATGGTCATGAGAGGCGTTGGATAACGATAACTCTTATCGTATTGGCTGCTGGCAAATCAACAAGAATGCAAGGGCGCAACAAGCTTCTCGCAATGGTCCATGGAAAAACCATGATCAGACGCGTGGTGGAAGCAGCCTTAGCTTCGAAAGTTGACGAAACATTAGTCGTATTGGGGTGGGATGAGAGTCCTGTAAGAAAAGTGCTTGCGGACCTACCCTGCCGTCTAGTTGTGAATAGAGAGTTTGAGAAGGGTCAAAGCACTTCGCTGAAAGTTGGTCTGCGTGAGGTTGACCCTGAAACTTCAGCCGTGCTAGTTCTCCCGGGGGATATGGCAGAGATAGATTCACGATCAATTGACAAGGTCGTTAATTCATACATCTTGGATGATGGAGCGATATTGATCGCAGCCTATAAGGGCAGACATGGCCATCCTATCCTCATAGACAAAGCATTATTCACTGATATCGCACAAATTACTGAAGAGACTTACGGACTTAAGTCGCTGATTGAGAGGCATAAGAGCGAAATTCGACTAGTCGAGGTTGACACAGACGCCGTCTTAAGGGATGTGGACACTCCTGAAGACTTGTATCACGTTACTTCATGATAACAATCGCAGAATGCACTACAAATCAGCTTATTAAACGGAGCAAGCGGTCTTACTCCAATTTGGAGAGATAGAAAATCGCAGATGTACTTCTCTTACTACTGCTTGCGATTGCCCCGGCCGCGTTTTTGCTGAAGTACATCCTGCTAAGAGACAAGTACAAGCACGAGCCAATGAAACTAATCGGAATCACCTTCCTCCTCGGAGCGTTAGCGATTATTCCCGCAACAATCATCGAACTTCTCTTCAGGATCGGAAACATTCTGATAATGACAGTCCTCTCCGTCGCATTTGTCGAGGAATCCATGAAATATCTTGCAGTCAGAACCAAGGCGTATCATTCACCGAGCTTTAATGAAGTGATGGATGGCATAGTCTACGGTGTCGCAGCAGGCTTAGGCTTCGCAACTGTGGAGAACATACTCTACGTGCTCGGCTTCGGCACTATCTCGACAGCGCTTATTCGCGCATTCATGTCGGTTCCGAGTCACGCTGCGTACGGAGGAATAATGGGATTCTACCTCGGTTTGGCCAAACCGTTCAGCTCTACCTCCAAGCGGCATGAAAGAAGACTAATCCTCACGGGACTGGCGTTTGCCATCTTCCTTCATGCGATCTACGACACGATAGCGTTTACCCTCCAGGGACTTGTTGGCCTAGCCGGCCTACTCCTTATGACGGCAATTAGCTGGATGATACTCTTACGGTTCATAAAGCAAGCCCTCTCTCTATCCCCTATCCGCTGGGGTATCACCGAACACGAGCCAAGTTATGTAGCTCACCAAATATATTCGGTCAGGTTCTGCACACATTGCGGGTTCCAACGCGAGTCAGGCTCAAGATTCTGCGTAAATTGCGGGCAAGAATTTGGAGACTTCACATAGCAATGCTGACCTAGATCCAGTGACCCGTGACAGTAGTCCGGTAAAGGTTACAGTGCCTTTCGCAGTAGGTACTAATCACATGAAATAGAGATAAAGTCTCAACGTTTTTCTTCGAACTTACTAACCGTTGTTTCAGCCAACGATTTATTTTACGTTCAGTCGCGTTTCTGTCGAGCCATTGCTTCACTGCTTCACATGCATTATATGAGTCTCGATTCAAGGCACACGAGCGAAACCTTCAAGAGATCTAGACAGCAAATCCTGAGCGTTCCAACAATTTTCTATGCATGTTTGTTCCCAGTTCTGCTTCGTTGTTGATCTTCCTGACTCGTTAGTTCAAGCTAGCAGGACGAGGTGTTTGGCGTCTTTAACAAGAGACTTGAGT
>CAZAGP010000233.1:0-3618 GCA_964484575.1 uncultured Candidatus Bathyarchaeia archaeon
CTCCCGAATACAACTACCAGCAGGAGTAACATGACCGTAATTTTCTTGTAAGATGCCATCGACATTTCTCGTTCCCTTCAATCAGGTAATGTGATCTATTTTGACGGAGATAGTGAACTAAAAACTACACCCATACCTCACCAATATTAGCCTCCTCTAATAATGGGAAAGTGTTCCGCACATACGATTCTGCAATCTCTATCGTCTTATGG
Source organism: uncultured Candidatus Bathyarchaeia archaeon (assembly GCA_964484575.1). Classification (GTDB taxonomy): domain Archaea; phylum Thermoproteota; class Bathyarchaeia; order 40CM-2-53-6; family 40CM-2-53-6; genus FEN-987. Next base: position 213 of record CAZAGP010000233.1, read on the forward strand.
TGACTGGCATGAAGCTGAGGTTGAAACGGATTGGGATTGACACTCATAGGGAGAGCATTGCATTCCTAGCCCATGATGACCTGACGAGTCGCGCGCTTGGCCTTCACCCTATGGATAGGGTTGAGATTGCTGCTAACTCCCGGCGCTTGGTGGCCGTCCTTAACGTTGTGGAAGGAAACGTGGTTCCTGTTGGCGCAATTGGGCTCAGTAACGAGGCGTTTGATAAGCTCGGTGTAATGGACAATTCATTGGTGGATGTGGGTCCGGCTGAGGCGCCTGAATCGTTAGATTTGCTCCACGAGAAGCTCGCTGGCCATCAGCTTCAGTCGCATGACTTCGAAAGAATCGTTGACGACATTGTTCAAGGAAGGTATTCTAAAGTTGAATTAACCGCGTTCGTAGTCAGCGCTACGATCAACGGTCTAAACAACGATGAAACCATGTGGCTCACGGAAGCCATGATAAAGACGGGTGATCGACTCAAGTTTGACAGTTCGATCGTCGCGGATAAACATTCAATCGGCGGGGTTCCCGGTAACCGCACAACCCCGATCATTACTTCGATAGCTGCGGCAGCGGGATTGTTGATTCCGAAGACGTCGTCGCGTTCTGTAACCTCTCCTGCGGGCACAGCTGACACTGTGGAAGCGTTGATGAATGTTGAGCTCAAGGCCGACCAGATTTACGAGATCGTTAAGGAAGAAAACGGATGCCTCGCCTGGGGCGGGTCAGTTAATTTGGCTCCTGCAGATGACATGATAATTCAGATTGAGCACTCCCTCAGTATCGACGCGCAGAGTATGATGATCAGTTCCATACTGGCTAAGAAGAAGGCGGCAGGGGCAACTCACGTCATTCTTGACATTCCCGTTGGACATGGGACCAAGGCTGAGACTGGCGTGAAAGGTGAATCTCTCAAAAGACGGTTTCTTGATCTTGGCGTTAGGCTTGGGTTAAACGTTCGAGTTCTCTTAACTGACGGGTCCCAGCCGATAGGGAACGGGATAGGGCCTGCTCTTGAAGCGGGGGACGTGATCAAAGTCTTATCAAACGACTCGGAGGCACCGATGGACCTTAGGGAGAAGTCACTGTACTTGGCGGGCGAATTGCTTGAGCTCTGCGGGCAGAGCGTTCAAGGCGGAGGGCGAGTAATGGCGGAGCAGATTCTAGTTTCAGGCAGAGCCTTGGAAAAATTCGAGAGAATCAGAACACTTCAGGGTCGACATGAGATTCCCCCCTTAGGCTCACATACGAAGGACGTTCTCGCCGAGAAGAATGGTCAAGTGAAGGCTGTAGATAACCGAATAGTTTCACGTGTTGCGCAACTCGCTGGGGCTCCCCGTAATCCTGGGGCGGGAGTCTATCTTGCGAGGCACGTGAACGATGTTGTTAAGAAGGGGGAACTTTTGATGAGGCTGTTCGCTGAAAGCGACGAAGCGTTAGCCTTTGCTGCTCGGTACTGGTTGGAGAACTCTAGGACTGCGATTGTAATCGCCTAGTGAGTGGACTTAATCCCTTAGCCATGATTCTTGCGACTCTGATCGGTTCTGGGAGGCGAGAGATATGGGCAGTCCTTAGGATGACGCTTCTAGCGTAGTCTGGTGTTGCACCTTTAACTTCAAAGTACAGTTTAGGCTCATCCTCTAAGGGTTTGCACGTGTAGAGCCTGCCTGCAGATCGTACGCGCCGCCACCTATCCTCCCAGTCAGCGAAATGGTCTTTGAGAGCCTTCCGGACGGCCCTATTATCTGGCCGATCGCCGCTGATCGCAACGACCGGTTTCTTCAACTCGTACGCGAGTTTGGATATGTCTATTATGTTGAAGCCTGCGAACGAAATCCCAGACAGCATCACAAGGTCCGGGGTGAGCGTTCTTAGAAGTGATTTGAGTACGGTTAGCGAGTCAGTGCCGTCAACCTGAATGATCCCAATCCTGACTCTGCGGATCTTTGACCCTCGCATTAGAACGGCTAACAGAAGCGCGTGTCCTATGCCTGTCTTGCTTGGGGGGAAGGAGCCGTCATCTACTCCTACCACGTTCAGGTCAAGTTTGTCCGCTCTTCTGAAGCGATTTGGGTACGTATCCAAAGAGTCTTCCAGCGAGGTTGTCTTCAGCGTAAGTGTCAGCGATTACTCGTGGGGATACTCCTAGCCTGATCTTCTTCGTTCTGCCGTATCTTCCAAAGCTTACTACTCTCGCGTTCAGGATGCCCATAACATCTAACTCGTTGATCAATCCACTCACCCTCCGTTGCGTTAGGGGTTCCAGGTCGCTTGCGCCGCACAATTCATGATAGACTTCGTACACGTCCCCCGTTATTGCTCCTCCGGGAAGATGGTTGCTGAGTAAGTAGGCGCCAACCAGGAGGATCTTTGAGTGGGCGGGAAGGGATTTTAGCACTTCAGAGACCCTGTCATGTTCAATCTTCTGCTGGGCCTGTCGCACGTGCTGCTCTTGCACGCTTGAACCCCCCTCACGTTCCGCAAGTTCGCCAGCTACTCTCAGCAGGTCGAGGGCTCGTCTTGCGTCTCCGTGTTCTCCTGCAGCTAGTGCAGCGCAGAGTCGAATTGAATTATTGTGCATAACACTATTCAGGAAGGCCAGCTTCGTCCTTTCAAGAAGAATGTCGAAGAGTTCGTCAGCAAGATAGGGCCTGAAGACTACTTCCTCCTCGCTGAGGGAACTGAGTACTCTTGGATCCAGGAACTCTTTGAAGTGTAGGTCGTTAGAGATTCCGACTATGCTTATCCAAGACGAATTGAGGCTTTCATTGATGCGTGTGAGTTCGTACAGTAATGAGTCATCCGCGCTATGTTTGATTAACGCATCAATCTCGTCGAGCACTACAAGAAGCGCCGTCTTGCCCGCGCCCATTCCGCTTGAGAAGCGGTCAAGAAGCTCACCTACTGCAATTCCTGTAAACGGAACGTCTACGCCAATCGCCCGACAAATCTCGGCAAGGACCCGATAGTTTGTTCCAGCCATTCTGCAGTTTATGTAACTAATCTTCACAGGGGCTCCTATCTCTTCAGCCTTCTTCTGCAACTTATCCAACACGAACTTGGTGACAATTGTCTTTCCTGTTCCGGTCTTACCGTATACGAAGACGTTGGAGATCTTAGACTGATGAAGAGCAGGAGCTAAGATGCCTGCGAGACGTTGAATGTGTTCATCTCTGTGAGGAAGATGGGTTGGCATGTAATCATGTCTTAGGACATCTCTCTGCGCGAAAATCTTCGCGGTAGTAAGGTACTTGTCAAAGATGCTTTCCAATACGTCAGGTGTCGACGCGCGCACAATCCATCCTCCAATGGCAAAAGTGCCATTGCTGGTCGAAAGATAACTAACCGTTCTTGTACAGGAAAATCATGTAGTTCCTGTGAAAGTTGACACTTGACCAACGCA